>JAEMSB010000240.1 GCA_016463045.1 Niveispirillum sp. | reverse complement strand
GGCGTGAACTGGTGGCCGGGTGGGCGGAGAAGGGGGTCATGTCTGGCTCCATCCATCTCTTGCGCAAAAAAACGCGCAATAAAAAAGGCGCCCGACCGTGCATCGTCCCCCGCCTGGGGACAGTCACACGTTCGGACGCCATTATCCGGTGGGGCCCGGCCTTGGACCCCTATATGCACCCCTCCCGCCGGGAAGGGCCGTCGCAACGCTGCATCGCCTTGCGCCGCTCCCCTATTTGCGAATGCCGTGCCAAGGTGGCAACCCGTTGGAATCACGGGATTCCGGGGGAGGGAGGTCGCAATAGGGGACCCGTTCATTGCCAAAAATTAAGGCAACACCCAAGTGGTGATGCATTTTTGTGCAAATGCGAAACGGCATGGCAGCGGAAAGTCCTGGAATCCCGCGCCTGCGTCCACTGGCACGGCCATTGCTGAATGAAACCCGTCCCGAGGCAGGGATATTCCATCGTCCAACGGCGGACGACCAGGCAGGGGTGGGGGTGATCCCCCACCGCAACGCATGGCCGCCGACGGGGAACCGACAGGCGGCCCGGACGACAAAGGCATCACGATGGATATCCGCAACAAGGCCACGCGCATCGACCTGTTCACGCTGAAAAGCGTGCAGATGCGGGCCTTTCACATGACCTGGTTCGCGTTTTTCCTGTGTTTCTTCGGCTGGTTCGGCATCGCGCCTCTTATGGCGGTGGTGCGTGACGATCTGGGCCTGACCAAGGGCCAGATCGGCAATATCATGATTGCGTCGGTGGCCATCACGGTTGCCGTGCGCCTGATCATCGGGCCGATGTGCGACCGGTTCGGACCGCGCCGCACCTATACGGGCCTGCTGGCGGTCGGCTCCGTGCCCGTCATGTGTGTCGGTCTGGCCGACAGTTACGAGACATTTCTGCTGGCGCGTCTCGCCATCGGCGCCATCGGTGCCGCCTTTGTCATCACCCAGTACCACACGTCGGTGATGTTCGCGCCCAACGTCGTGGGCACGGCCAATGCCACCACGGCAGGCTGGGGCAACCTGGGCGGCGGGATCACGCAGATGGTGATGCCGCTGGTCCTGACCGGCATCCTGTTCCTTGGCGTGGACAAGACCCACGCCTGGCGGCTGGCCATGGTGGTGCCGGGTCTAGTGCTGCTGGTGGCGGCGCTCGCCTATTGGCGCTTCACCCAGGATTGCCCGGAAGGCGATTTCAAGGATCTGCGCGCCGCTGGCCGTCTGCCGCCCGCCAATGGGAACAAGGATGGGGGGAAGGGCAAGGGTGGGTTCCTGACGGCCCTGTCTGATATCCGCGTCTGGGCCCTGTTCATCGCCTATGGTGCCTGCTTTGGTGTGGAACTGACCCTGCACAATGTTGCGGCCATCTATTTCTTCGACAATTTCAAGCTGGACCTCGCCACTGCAGGCATCATCGCAGGCCTGTTCGGTTCAATGAGCCTGTTTGCCCGCACATTGGGCGGCTGGCTCTCCGACCGCTGGGCCGGACAGGCGGGACTGCAGGCGCGCGTGCGGCTGCTGTTCCTGGTCCTGTTTGCCGAAGGGCTGGCGCTGCTGCTGTTCTCGCAGATGACGGTCCTGTGGATCGCGGTGGCGGCGATGCTGTTCTTCTCGCTGTTCGTGCAGATGGGCTGCGGCGCCACCTTCGGCATCGTGCCGTTCGTAAACCGCAAGGCGCTGGGGTCCGTGTCGGGCATTGTCGGGGCGGGCGGAAACATGGGGGCGGTCGCCGCCGGTTTCCTGTTCAAGGCGGAAGGCATCACCTATCAGCAGGGGCTGATGTATCTGGGCATCGCGGTGACCCTGGCATCGCTGCCGACCCTGCTGATCCGCTTCAATGAGGGCGCGGTGGAAGAGGTGCGGGGACCGGTCCCCGTGCCGGCGGAGTGAGGGTGACAGACAAAAGCATGGCCAATCCTGAACCCAATATCCTGGTCATTGACGGCAATCCCGACCGTGCGGCGGTGGTGGAGCGTGGGCTGGTGGAATCCGGTTGGGTGCGGGTCAGCACCATCGGCCCCTCGGTCAATCTGCTGGCCCGCATCCAGGCGCTGGCGCCGGATGTCATCATCATCGATCTTGAAAACCCAGACCGCGATACGTTGGAACAGATGTTCCAGGTCAGCCGTGTGGTGCAGCGGCCCATCGCCATGTTCGTGGACCAGAGCGACAGCCAGATGATCCATGCGGCGATTGAGGCTGGGGTCAGCGCCTATGTCGTGGATGGCCTTCGCCAGGACCGGATCAAGCCGATCGTGGAGACGGCCATCACCCGCTTCAACGCCTTCGACCGGCTGCGCCGTGAACGGGACGAGGCGCAATCCAAGTTGCAGGACCGAAAACAGGTGGAGAAGGCCAAGGGCCTTCTGATGAAGCATCGCGGCCTGTCGGAGGAGGATGCCTATACCCTGATGCGCCGCACCGCCATGAAGCAGAACCGCAAACTGTCCGACATCGCGCAGAGCGTGATCACCGCCTTCGAGATGGAGATTTGAGAATGGCCGAGATCGTCAAGCTGGGCTTCGCGCCCCTGGTGGATTGCGCCATTCCCGTCGCCGCCGCCGAAATCGGCTTTGCCGCCGCCGAAGGCATCGACCTGATGCTGGACCGCGCCCCGTCCTGGGCGGCCTTGCGGGACAAGCTGGCTTTCGGGCGGGTGGATGGGGCGCATATCCTGGCGCCCCTGGCGCTGGCCATTCATCACGGCATTGCCGGCGTGCCGGCCACACCGCTGGTCGTGCCCGTGTCGCTGGGGCTGGCCAATAATGCCATCACCGTGTCGATGGAGCTTTATGAACGGATGGTGGCGGCGGCGCCCGATGTGATGGCGGGGCCGCCTTCCCTGCGGGCGCGTGCCCTGCGTCCCGTCATCGATGCGGACCGCGCAGCGGGCAAGCCGTTTCTGTCCTTCGTCACCGTCTTCCATTTCTCCTGCCACCATTATGAGCTGCTGAAATGGCTGGCCGATGGCGGGATTGATGGGCGCACGGAGGTGAATATCGGCGTCATCGCCCCGCCGCGCATGGTGGAAAGCCTGGCCGCTGGCTGGATCGACGGCTATTGCGCGGGCGAACCCTGGAACCTGCGCGCGGTACAGCGCGGGGTGGGCCAGGTGGTGGTGACCAAGGCCGATATCCGTCCCGATGGGTTGGAAAAGGTGCTGGGCCTGCGCGCCGATTGGGCCGATGCCGACGCCGCCCGCACCTCCGCCCTGATCCGGGCCGTGGTAAAGGCCGCCGACTGGTGCGCCGATCCGGCCAACCGGGGCGATCTGGCCCGGCTGCTGGCCGAACCGCGCCATGTCGGGCTGGCAGCAGACCTGATTGCCGAAACCCTGGCCGGCGCCATGCCGGCCCCCAACCGCAACCGACCCGATCCGGCGGATGTGGGCCGGCTGCTGATGGAGATGACGGCGGCGGGACAGTTGCAGGCGCCCGCCGATGGAGGGGCAGCGCTGACCGCCGTCTGGCGGCCTGATCTGTATGATGGGGCAATGGGGGGCTGATGCCCCCCTTACGCCGGGCGGTAGATCGCGTAAATCTTGGCCACGTCCACCCGGCTTTCCCAGGAACAGGTGGCGGCCTGTTCGACCAGGAAGATGTCGCCTTTATGGAAGGTGCCCTCGCGTCCGGCCTCATCCACGAAGGTGACGGACCCGTCCAGCAGCAGCATCAATTCAAAATGCCGGTAATACATGGCGCGGCGGTGATAGGGGGTGCTGTCCCACACACCGCACATGAAGGTGCCGCTGCCCGACACATAGGTTGTGTGGTTGCGACAGGCTGGCGTGGGCGTCAGCAGCAGTTCGGCCAAGGGCGCGCCCGATGGCGTCAGGGCCACGTCCGTAGCAATGGCAACCACCCGGTCGGCACCCGGCCCGCCTTCTTCCGCACAGCCCATGATCAGCAGGGTGGCACCAGAGGGTGCCGACCAGGACAGGGAATGTCCGCGCGGTACCACGGCGCTGTCATCAGACCCCAGCGTCACGGCGGTACCGCCCGCCACCAGGGTCAGGCTGCCCGACAGGACCAGCACGAATTCATCGCCGGCCTGTGCCGGTGACTGTCCCTCACCAGCGGTCAGGCGCAGGGCCGACAGGGTGACGGGGCCGGGGGCAAGGTCCAGGGCTTTGCGCCCGTCGGTCCAGGTGCCGCTGGCCGCACCGTCGGCAAGCGCCGATGCCGCAAAGGCGCGTAGATCGATGAAGCCGAAAACCCTGTCCATATCCCATTCCCCATGCTGGTTCGCGCCGCGACGATAGGGGAGGTGGGGCGGCGGCGGGCACCGATCCGGGCGGCGGCCACGGCAGTTCATGCCGTCCCCGGCATCAACCCTTGGCACCAGCACCGTTGCGGCGGTTCCATTCCCGGATGGCCGCTTCCGACAGGGGGGTGCCCCTATCGGCCATTTCGGCCTTGTACTGATCGGGGTCCATCGGTGTGGGTGCTCTGGTCGCCTCTATCTGCCGCTGCGTCGCCAGGACGGCCTGCACCTGTTCCAGGCTGGGACCCTTGCCGCGGCGGGCCGCCAACAGGGTGCGGTCGCCGAAGAAGAAGGCGATGATGGCACCCAGCACCACCCACATCTCTTCCGGGATCAGGGACCAGGCCTGGGCCGCCGCCGCAAAGCCCACCGGGTCCGCTGACGCCCAGACGAAAATGCCGATCACCCCCAGCGCCATGGCGGGCCGGGGCAGGCGGTTCAGCCCGTCAATGAAACTGTCCCACCAGTTGCGCCCTTGGCGGTCGGCGAATTCGGCCCCGAACTGCTGAAACCGGGCCAGCATCTCCCCATGGCGGCTTGTCTCGTCCTGGGTTCTATCACCGGTAAAAGGCGTGATGGCGCCGGCCAATGCCTGGGCCCCACCGCCGACCAGCGCCTGTAACAGCTTGTTCAGCATGGGTTTTGATCCTTCAAATGCACAAAGGCGGCGGCAGCCGATCAGGGCCGCCACCGCCTTTGCCGGGATTCCGGGTGGGTGTGGGAAGGAGGTTATAGGAATAAAATCATTTCAACAAGGGGTGATCAGTCTGGATATCCGCGTGCCAGAACCTGATCCAGGGCACGGATCAGGATATCGCCATGGTTGGCGAGGTTATCGACAAGACGGCCGAGGGACGACCGGGGAATGTTGGTGATTTCAAGCGCCTGGAAATGCAGCGATACACCGTCGATCATGACAATGGGTGCCATGGTAAGGTCGCGGGAAAAGCCGGGTTCGGGAGAAAGCGGGACAACGATACGCCGCTCCCAGCGCCGCAGAAGGCCAGTTTGCACAATGACAAGATAAGGAAACAGCTTCTGAGACCGCCCGTTGTTCGTATGAACATCGAACTGCGGCATCAGAGCGTGCCATATTCGTCGGCAACCGAGATACCCTGCGCGGACCAGGCGTTGTAGCGTTCCATTTCTTCGTCCATGCGGGCCTGAAGCTTTTCTCTCTCGCTACGCGCCACAGCGTCGGCAATGGCGCGGTCGGCGACATCGGACAGGTTAATACCTAACTCCTTGGCCACGGCGACGTTCTGTGCTGTCAAGGACAGGTTAACAGCGCGTTTTGGTGCGGTAGCGCTGCTCATCGTGCGCATCCTCCTGCAAAATCATGCGCAGAATAGCATCATCCCACTCCCCTTGGCGATACGGATGCATGCCCCGTCAGGCCCAGCAGGGCGAAGGTGGCCAGCCAATGCTCGCCCATATAGTCGCCTGCCACATGCGGCAGGCTTGCGGTCAGGTGAGCGGCCGCCGCTTGCTCTGCCCGTACACGGGCCGGGCCGGGTAGGGCTGGGGCGATGGCGCGCCAGCACCAGGCGCGTGAAAGGTTCAACCCGTCCAGATGCGCGATCTTGCCGTCCGTCCGGTCGCTGGGCGTGGCGGGCTGGAACAGGGTCGCCGGCTCTCCATCCGCCAGACGCGGCAGGAAAGAGGACAGCCAAGTGGCATACTCTTCCGGCGCCAAGGTGTGGCGCATCAGTTCCGCCACCATCAGGGTGGGGGACAGGAAATCATCCTGCGACGGTTCCCAGGCCTGGGCGTCGCGGTCGCCGCCATGCCAGGCCTTTGCCCGGTCACGACACAGGCCGGCCAGGGCGGCGTCGCCCACCTGATCGGCATAATCCAGCGCCAAGGTCAGGGCAAAGGCCGTATTGCCATGGGTGCCGGCCCGCACCGGATATGTGGCCAGCGGCAGGAATGCCTTGAACCTGTCGGCGAAATCGCTCGCCAGTGGGGCGATTGCCGCCGCCCACCGCTGCTCATCGGCATCGTCCGCACGGTTCAGTTCGGCGGCCAGTGCCAGCAACCAGCCCCAGCCATAGGGTCGTTCAAACCCGCGTGCCATAGGCCTGGTCAGGTAATCCCGCTCGCCCGCGATCCTGGCCGGCGTCAGATGGCTGTCGAACAGTGTCTTGATGGCGGGACCTGCGCTCAGACCGGGGAACAGCCGCCGCAACCGGGCCAGCAGCCAGTAGCCATGCACACAGGAATGCCAGTCGAAACTGCCATAGAAAACCGGGTGCAGGCCGCGCGGATCACCGACATCGTCGGGACCGGCCAGGACGTGATCCAGCTTGTTGGGATATTCCCTGGTGACATGGCCCAGGGCCAGGGCCGCGAACCTGTCGGCAAGGGCTTGATCCAGCATCCGTCCCTCCCCCTCACCGGAAAGCCAGCAGATACATGAGTGCGATATTGATGCCCAGCAGCGGCAGGGCCGTAGGGATCTGTGCCTTGATGACGCCGTTGCGGTCCTTCAGTTCCAGAAGCACCGCCGGCACGACATTGAAATTGGCGGCCATCGGCGTCATCAGGGTGCCGCAGAAGCCCGACAGCATGCCGATGGCCCCCATCACCGCCGGGTCGCCCCCGAACTTGAACACCACCAGCGGCAGGCCCACCGCCGCCGTCATCACGGGGAACGCGGCAAAGGCATTGCCCATGATGATCGTGAACAGCGCCATGCCCAGGCAATAGGCCAGCACCGCCGCAAACGGCCCGTTCAACGGCAGATAGTCACCGATCAGCGTGCCCACCGCCTGACCCACCCCGC
>JAEMSB010000756.1 GCA_016463045.1 Niveispirillum sp. | reverse complement strand
GAATATCACTTTATCTTATTTGCAAATCATTCTTAATCTCATATTCTGTTTTCCAGTTTAACCCTATTGCCCGGAGAGCGTGATGCGCATCCTTTCCGCCGGATATCTTGCTGCCCTGCTAGCCCTCACCGGCCCCGCTGCCGCCCATACCGGCTATCTGCTGCCAAATCTGTTCAACACGCCGCAGCGCGATCATGTGACGGTGGAGGCATCGTTCACCGAAGAGATGTTCACGCCGGATATCGTGATGAAGGCGGAGGATTATCATGTCGTCACGCCGGCGGGGGCGAAGGTGAAGCCCACCGTCACCTATCTGCGCGATCTGGCGGTGTTTGAGGTGGAGTTGCCGGAGGCCGGTACCTATCGCATTTCCACGGGTCTGCGCGCGGGGGCCACGCGCAAGATGGCGCTGGTGGCCGGCAAGTGGGAGCCGGTGCGCGAGCGCGAAGGGGCGCCGGCGGGGGCAAAGGTGGCGGATGCGCAGAGCATCACGCGGTCGGATGTCTATGTCAGCAAGGGTCCCGCCAGCGACAAGGCGCTGACGCCCGCCGGGGTGGGGTTGGAGATTGTGCCGATGGCCCATCCCAACCGGTTGGATGCCGGCGGGGCGCTGCCTGTGCGGTTGCTGCTGGATGGCAAGCCGGTGGCCGGCGTGACGATCAGCCTACAAGGCCCCAAGCTGCCCGATGAGGAAGATGCCAAGGCCGTGACGGTGACGACCGACAAGGAGGGCAAGGCCAGCATCGCCCTGCCGCACGACGGCACCTTCCTGCTGCTGGCCCGGCATCGGGTGGAGGCGGCGGACGGGCCGGTGGCGGTGAAGAGCCACAGTGCAACCCTGACCTTCGCTGTAGGATCGTAAAAGGCAACGCCACCTTCGGCATATACACGCGCCGATATCTGATCTGCTACTGTTGAGGCCAGATCGGGATCAGGAGCGGATGAATGCTGACGGGCACGGCCGGATTGCTGCGGTTGCTGGCCGAGGGGGACAGTCGGGGGACGGCCGTGCTGGTCGATCTGCGCGATGTCCCCTATGCCGAGAACCCGCTGTTCCGGCATTCCATCGTGCATCTGCTGGATAATTTCGCGGCCCAGTTCCAGCCGGAGGTAGTGGATGTCGGGCGCTATGCGCAGGTGTTCCTGTTCACCGACACCAACGCCCATCCCTTCATCGCCAAGTTGAAGGCCGTTGCGGCGGATTTCGCCGAGCAGCATATGGGCGCGCCGCGCTTTTCCATCCATCATCTGCCGCATGAGGCGGGGCGGCTGGCGGCCCTGTTGAAAAAGCAGGTGCCGGTGGGGGCTGCGTTGGCCGTGGAGGAGACGCCGGCCCTGAGTGCGGTGGAGCATCAGCAACTGGCCGGTGTGCAGAAGCTGGCCGTTTATGAGCAGGTGCTGGCCGGGGCGGATGTGTCGTCGCTGGTGCGGGAAAGCCCGGTCTGGCGGCGGACGCCGTCGGGCGTGTGGAACCTGGAGTTCGGCGAGGTGACGGTGGCGCTGGACCATCTGGAACGCGCCGTGGGCACGCCGCTGCGCCGTGATCCCTGGCTGCTGGAACAGATCACACCCGTCCTGGACCGCCGCACCATCCGGCATTTCCAGCATGAGCCGTCCCGCCTTTACAGCCCGCACAGCATGAACCTGCAATGGCGGTCGGTGCTGGACCCGCTGTTCCTGGATTTCGTGCGCGACCTGACCTATGACCAGCGCCGCAACCTGATCGTGGAAATCTCTGCCATCGGTGCGGGCCTCACCGCCGAGGGGCTGAACGAGGCCATCGACACGCTGCGCCTGTGGGATTGCCGGATCGCCATCGACCATCTGTCGCTGCGCCATGAGGAGCCGGGATATCTGCCGCTGGAAGCTGTGGATTATCTGAAGCTGGACCTGATGGGGATCGGCGGGGAGGGGGCGGTGCCGCCG
>JAEMSB010000755.1 GCA_016463045.1 Niveispirillum sp. | reverse complement strand
GTCCCCCGCCCCCATCGCCGATGGTGCCACCCTGATCCGCCTGCATGCCGTGGGTGCTCTCGCCGCCTCCCCGCTTCTGTCCGATCTGGGGGCTGCCGGCATCGGCGCGCGTCTGGTCGCAGGAAGGGTGCAACCGCTGGGGGATCAGCCCTTTGCCGGCTTGATCGCAGCATTGACGGGCGATGCCGGCGCCATCGACACCGCCATTCATCAAATGCGCGCCCGTGGCGCGGAGATCGAGGTTCTGGGCCATGTCGCCACAGATGTTGTCACTGCTGGCTGACGCCACGGTTCAGACCCTGCTGATGGTCGCGGTGGCGGGCGGGCTTGCCACGCTGGCCGGCGTGCCACTGGGCCTGTTCCTGGCCCTGTCGGGGTCGGGCGACCTGCTGCCCCGCCCGGCGTTGCAGCGCGTGGTCGGCCTGATCGTGAATGCCACCCGCTCCACCCCCTTCATCATCCTGGTGGTGGCCATCGTGCCGCTGACAAGGCTGCTGACCGGCACCTCCATCGGTACGGCAGCGGCAACAGTGCCCCTGACCCTGGCCGCCATCCCCTTCATTGCGCGTGTCGTGGAAGGGGCGGTGCGGGAGGTGGATCACGGCCTGCTGGACGCCGCCCGCGCCATGGGGGCGAAGCCCGGTCAGGTGGTGACGAAGATCCTGCTGCCGGAGGCGCGGGCCGGTATCGTGCGCGGCCTGACCCTGGCCGCCGTCAATCTGGTGGGTTATTCCGCCATGGTCGGCGCGGTTGGCGGCGGCGGCCTGGGCGATCTGGGCATCCGCTATGGCTATCAGCGCTTCATGCCGGAAATGATGCTGGCCGTCGTACTGATCCTGATCGTCGTCGTGCAGGTCCTGCAATCGGGTGGCGAGGCGCTGGCCCGCCGCCTGGACAAACGCAACCCTTGAGAATGTGAAGGCCCGAAACCATGCGCATTTCCGCCCTGCTGGCCGTTACCGCCGTCCTTCTGGCCGCTGCCCTGCCCGCCCAGGCAGAGAAGGTCCGGATCGGCGTCACCCCCGGCCCCCATGCCCAGATCATGGAAGTGGTGAAGAAGGAGGCCAAGGCCCAGGGTCTGGACCTGGAAGTGCTGGAATTCAGCGACTATGTCGTGCCCAACGCGGCTCTCGACAGCGGTGACCTGGACGCCAACAGCTTCCAGCATCAGCCCTATCTGGACAATCAGATCACCGATCGGGGCTTCAAGCTGGTCAGTGTGGGCAAGAGCGTAACCTTCCCGCTGGGCATCTTTGCGGCTAAGGCCAAGTCCCTGGACGCCCTGCCCAAGGGGGCCAAGGTCGCCATCCCTAATGACCCGACCAATGGCGGCCGTGCCCTACTGCTGCTCAGCCATGAGGGCCTGATCGGCGTCGATCCCAAGGCGGGGCTGAAGGCCACCGTGCTGGACATCACCCAGAATCCGAAGAACCTGAAGATCGTGGAACTGGACGCAGCCCAGTTGCCGCGCAGCCTGGGCGATGTTGATGCCGCCGCCATCAACGGCAATTACGCGCTAGAAGCCGGTCTGGACCCGGTCAAGGATGCCATCGCCCGCGAACCCGCCAACGGCCCCTATGCCAACGTCATCGTCGTTCGCGCCGCCGACAAGGATAAGCCCTGGGTGAAGAAGCTGGTCGCCGTCTATAACTCCGCGCCTGTGAAGACCTTCATCGAAACCACCTTCAAGGGCGCCGTGGTTCCCGCCTGGTAAAACCGCGCACTCACAAAAAAGGCGGGCACGAGGCCCGCCTTTTTCATGTCCATCCAGCGGGCGTGTTCTTACGCCAGCCCAGCCGCTGCCGCGTGCTTCTTGCGCAGCTCATAGATGACCAGGCCGATGGCCAGCCAGATGCCCAATCGCAGATAGGCATGCTCGCCCAGCACCGAGATCAGGTAGCCGCAGACCAGAATCGACACGATCGGGATC
>JAEMSB010000239.1 GCA_016463045.1 Niveispirillum sp. | reverse complement strand
TTCTACACCCACGCCATCGCCTGGGGCATCAGCGCCGGCCTGTTGGACCGCGCCACCTATGAACCCGTGGCGCGGCGCGGCTGGGACGCGCTGACCCGCTCCATCCAGCCTGACGGGCGTCTGGGCTGGGTACAGCAGGTCAGCGACCGACCGGAACAGGTGGAACCCCAGGATACGCAATATTACGGCGTCGGCGCCTTCCTGCTGGCGGCATCCGCCATCGCGAAGCTCTGAGGCCGCCCCACACGCTGTAAAGCGGAGGCGATTTTGTTCGAAAAGACCTTCCATGCGACGCACCCCGCCATGATGGCGGGGGCGTCGAACGGGGACCTGCGCGACCGCTATCTGGTCACCGGCCTGTTTCGGGCGGGAGAGCTGGTGCTGAACTACTCCCACGGGGAACGGTTCATCATCGGCGGCGCAGTGCCCGCCGGGCAGTGCCTGACCCTACCCGCGCACAGCGAACCCGACAGTGCGGCGGGTCAGCCGCTGCTGTCACGCCGCGAAATGGGCGTGGTGAATATCGGAGGCGGGGCTGGCAGCATCACCGTCGATGGTGAGCGGTTTGAGATGGCGCCGCGCGACGCGCTGTATATTCCCATGGGCAGCCGCGATGTGCGGTTCGAGGGCGATGGCGCACGATACTACCTGTTGAGTGTGCCGGCCCACCGGGCCTGTACCTTGCGCAAACTGAGCCTGGCCGATATCACGCCGATGCGGCGGGGAAGCCTGGAAACCGGCAATGAGCGCAGCATCTTTCAGCTGATCCTGCCCCATACCTGCGCCAGCGCCTCGCTCTGTATGGGCATGACGATCCTGGAACCGGGCAGTGTGTGGAACACCATGCCGCCGCATGTGCATGAGCGCCGGTCGGAGATCTATCTCTATTTCGATCTGGGCGCGGATGACCGCGTCTTCCACTATATGGGTCACCCGGATCAGTTGCGCCACATGGTGATGGGCAATGAGGAGGTGGTGATCTCCCCGCCCTGGTCGGTGCATATGGGCTGCGGCACCCGCGCCTACAGCTTCATCTGGGCCATGGCGGGGGAGAATCTGGATTATAACGACATGGATGTGAAGGATATCTGCCAGCTGTGCTGAGGGGGCATATCACGCCTTCGCGTGCCGTATCCCCCGCTCCAGCCCGCGCAGTTCGGCCAGACCACGCATGCGGCCCAGCAGGGAATAGCCGGGGTTGGTGACCTTGTTCAAATCGTCCAGCATCTGGTGACCATGGTCGGGGCGCATCGGGATGCTGCGGTTCTGCGCATCCGACACGTCGCATAGGGCCGACACAATGTCGGCCATCCCGGCATTGCCTTCCAGATGGGCGGCCTCATGAAACGACTTTCCATCCGCTTCCCGTTGGACGGAGCGCAGATGCACGAAGCCGATGCGGTCGCCCAGGCGGCGGATGATGCCAGGCAGATCATTGTCGGCCCGCGCACCGAAGGAACCGGCGCAGAAGCACAGGCCGTTGGCGGCACTGGGCACCTGCCGGAACAGGTTCGCCACATCCGCCTCCGTGCTGACCACACGCGGCAGGCCGAAGATCGGGAAAGGCGGGTCATCGGGATGAACCACAAGCTGCACCCCCGCCGCCTCCGCCGCGGGGCACACTTCCTCCAGGAAGCGGACATGGTTGCGGCGCAGAGTGTCGGCATCAATGTGGCGATAGGTGCCGATGGCGTCCAGGAACTGCGCGGAGGTGAAGCTTTCCTCACTGCCCGGCAGGCCGGCAATGATGGTACGTTCCAGGGCGTGGCGATCCGCTGCACTCATCGCGTCATACAGCGCGCGGGCACGGGCGCGGACATCGGGGGTATAGTCCATCTCTGCCCCCGGCCGTTCCAAAATATACTGGTCATAGGCCGCGACGGCGTCCCAGTCGAAACGCAGCGCCAGCGCGCCGTCGGGCATGGCGAAGGACAGGTCGGTGCGGGTCCAGTCCAGCAGCGGCATGAAATTATAGGTTACAACGCGCACGCCGCAGGCCCCCAGATTGCACAGGCTCTGCCGGTAGGCCTCAATCAGGCGGTCCCAATCAGCACCGGCGGTCTTGATCCCCTCGTGCACGGGAACGCTTTCCACCACGTCCCAGGCCAGGCCCGCCGCCTCGATCATCTGCTTGCGGGCCTGGATGGCATCCACGGTCCAGACAGCGCCGTTCGGCAGCTCATGGAGAGCCGTGACAATGCCGGTGGCGCCGGCCTGACGGATATCTACCAGCCGCACCGGATCGTTCGGGCCGAACCAGCGCATGGTCTGTGTCATCAACATGGTGCAATTCCCTGCTGCCGGCCCTGGCCGCCCGGAAAGGGGGTGGGCCGGTCTTGTGTCCGGATTGATTGAACACCATCGGCGCATGGGAATTCAACAAAATTGGTAATTCCAATTTTGCGAAACATACATACCCGTCCGGTTCACCACCCCTCAGAAGCTTGGGGTATCCTTTACCCTTCAGGATTTTATTGGTCTTACCAGTCATCCTTAGTGAACATGATAGCGCTAACTTGACCTGAATGAAAGTGGGAGCTTTGCGATGATATCGAGGGGATACCGCAGACAGGTTGTATTGAGACTAACAGCGGGCGTTATCGCTGTCTGATCTTCACCACCGCCTGCTCAAGCCATGAAAAAGGCCGGCGGGTCACCCCGCCGGCCTTAACCCGTCCAACGATGGAATGCCGCTCAATCGTCGCGGTGCGTGCGCTCCATGCGTTCGTGGCGCTCCTGGGCTTCCAGGCTCATGGTGGCGATGGGGCGGGCTTCCAGACGGCGGACACCGATCGGCTCCCCCGTCTCCTCGCAATAGCCGTATTCGCCGTCATGGATGCGCTGCAGGGCGCTGTCGATCTTGGAGATCAGCTTACGCTCGCGGTCACGGGTGCGCAGTTCAAGTGCGCGATCCGTCTCCAACGTGGCACGGTCGGCAATGTCGGGTTCCTGCAACCCGCCATCCTCATGCAAGCTGTTCAGCGTCTCGCTGCTTTCACGCAGCAGCTCCGCGCGCCATTGCAGCAGTTTGTGCCGGAAGAAGGCCCGCATCAGCGGGTTCATATATTCCTCGTCCTCCGACGGGCGGTAATCGGCGGGGAGCAGAGGCAACGTATTAGACGACATCTGACTGGTCCGATCCTGGGCCTGGAAACGGCGCGGAGTATAGGGAGACAAGGCCCGGCCCGCAACAGGCGAACAGCGTCGGCGCAAAACTTCTAATGCGCTGAAACCAAACAATTTACTGGGGAAGCAGCCCGATCAGTCATTCGGGTGTATGCCGAGGCGGTCAGCCCTGCGGAGTCAGCTTCGCGATCTCCACCTGCGCCCGCAGGTCAATCTCGTCCAGAACCTGCTGCAGCTCCGGATCGTCCAGGTCGCCGATGCGGTTCTGTAGAACCCGCGACAATTCATGCAGCTTTTCCAGCGGGATGGTGCCCATCAGCAGACCGAGACGGATTTCATCCAGCCGGTCCAGGATATCCTCACCCCGTGCCTGCGCCTTGCGCTTCTTGCCGGACAGGGCGTCATCGACCTCCTGCAGGGCGAACAGCGGATTGATGCCGGACAGGCTCTGCGAGCCAGACGAGCGAGAGACGCCCTCATCCTCGTCCCCGCCCTGGATATGGCGCGCAAATTCACCACCACCGCTACGCGTGGCTTTCTTCACCTGACCGGGACGGGCGGAGGAAGGACCCTCGATCTTCATGGCGCGGTTGGCTGCTTTCGCTTTTGAGCGGACCGGACGGCATTCCGACACCAGATATATAGGCCGGATGCACGTCTTTCACTATAGGTATCACCCGCAGCGCCCCGCGTCCTAGGGCATTTTTTGCCCGCAGGCAGGACATGACCCTTTGTACGGGGCGGCAAGCCTTGACCAGCGGCCCGGAAAGGCGCGCAATCCCTGGACTGGCACGGTTCTGGCATCAACCACTCCGACGATAAGGGGCGGAAAAGCCCCGAACCGAAGGCAAAGCGACAGAATCGGAAGCACCGCCATGGCGACGCGCACCTCCTCCACCAAGACCCGGATCGGCCAGTGGCTGGCCGCCATCCTGACGGCCCTGACGCTGATGGCGCCCGACATGGCGCACGCGGACAGCCGAATCAAGGATATCGCCGATGTCGAGGGTGTGCGCGACAATATGCTGATCGGCTACGGCCTTGTGGTCGGCCTGAATGGCACCGGCGATACGATCAACAACTCGCCGTTCACCGAACAGAGCCTGATCGGCATGCTGGAGCGGCTGGGCGTCAATGTCCGTGGCGATACGATCCGTACCAAGAATGTGGCCGCCGTCATGGTCACCGCCACCCTGCCGCCCTTCACCTCGCAAGGCTCGCGCATCGATATCTCGGTCGCGGCCATGGCCGACGCCAAGAACCTGCAGGGCGGCACCCTGTTGGTCACCCCGCTGCTGGGCGCGGATGGCGAGGTCTATGCCGTGGCCCAGGGCGCCGTCGCCATTTCCGGCTTCTCTGCACAGGGGGCCGGTGCCTCCATCACGCGGGGCGTGCCGACCAGCGGGCGCATTGCCGGTGGTGCCATTGTGGAGCGGGAGATCGATTTCTCCCTGTCCGACCTGCCCTATCTGCGCCTGTCGCTGCGCAACCCGGATTTCACGACGGCGGTACGTGTGGCCAACGCCATCAACCAGTTCGCCGGCCCGCAGACGGCCAAGGCCCTGGACCCGACCAGCGTCGTCATCAATGTGCCGATGCAGCGCAAGACCGACCTTGTCGCCTTTCTGGGCGAGGTGGAGCAGTTGACCGTCCGGCCCGATCAGGTGGCGCGCGTCGTCATTGACGAGGCGTCCGGCGTGATCGTGATGGGCGAGAATGTCCGCATCTCCACCGTTGCCATCGCCCAGGGCAACCTGACCATCAAGATCACCGAGACACCGCAGGTATCCCAGCCCGCGCCGTTCAGCCAGGGTGGACAGACGACGGTCGTGCCGCGCACCGACATTCAGGTCGATGATGGCGCCGACAAGAAACTGGCCGTCATGCCGTCTGGCGTCTCGCTTCAGGAACTGGTCGCAAACCTGAACGCGCTTGGCGTAGGGCCGCGTGATATGATCTCGATCCTCCAGTCCATCAAGGCGGCTGGTGCCCTTCAGGCCGAGATCGAGGTGATGTGATGTCCGACAGCATGAAGCTTTCCACCCCCGGCTTTGACCCCCAGGCCCTGTCGCAGGCGCAGGCCGGCAACCTGAAGAATAAGGGCCCCAACATCAAGGATGTGGGCAAGGCGGCGCAGGAATTTGAAGCCGTCTTCCTGTCCCAGATGCTGGGCCAGATGTGGCAGGGCGTTGAAGCGGATGACACATTCGGCGGCGGCGAGGCGGAGAATACCTGGCGCGGCATGATGGTCGAAGAATATGGCAAGCAGATCGCCAAGGCCGGCGGCGTCGGCATCGCCGACGATGTAAAGGCCGCCATGATCCGCATGCAGGAACAAGAACAAGGGAAAGGATCGAAATGACAGCCAATACCCGCGCGGACGCGCTGATCGATGCGATGCGGCGGTTGACGGATCTTTTCCAGCTGGAGAATGACGCCATCGCCAAACGCAACATACCGGCCCTGACGGCCATTGCCGACAAGAAGCCCCTGCTGGTCCGCACCTATGAGGATTGTGTGCGGTCGGTGAAGGCCGATACCGAAACCTTGCAGATGATGGATGCCGAGGCCAAGGCCCGGCTGAAGCAGGCATCGGACGAATTCATCGAAGCGACCCTGGAACATGCACGGCTGGTCCGTGCCGCCACCCAGGTGACGCAATCCACCATCAACACCCTGGTCACCGCCATCAATAAGGCGCGGGCCGACGAAGGAACCTATACCCGCCGGGGCGGGATGGTCATGCCGGCGGCCTATGCCCGCAAGGCCGCACCCTCGATGGCGTATAACAAGTCCTTCTGATTCCCCTTTAGGCCTTTAAACCTAATTCAACGGCGCGCAATCCGCGCGCCGTAACGCCACTCCCTTGTCCAACGGGTTCCGGGCCTCTCTGCCCGGCAAGCCTTGCCCAGGAACCGGCAGCTTCTGCCCCCCGGCAGGGCATGACCGGCCCGAAACCCAGCAATTCCGGCACGTCCCTATTGGCACGATAGGTGCATGGTCCCAACCGAATAGCGCAGGAACGCACGCCATGGACATTTCAGCCCTTCTTGGAGCCAGCACGGCCACCGCCCCATCCGCCCTGTCCTTTGGCGTGATGGGGGGTGGGAACGGCAATGCCACCCCGTCCGGCGAAGGGCTGGAGGGACTGGATAGTTTCAACCAGCTGCTGGGTAACTTCCTGTCCCTGACGGGGGGAGAGGGGGTGCCGAAAGATGGCACCGGCCTGACAGTCGAAGGGCTGGAGGGTGGCCTAGCACTGGAGACGGGCGGGCAAACCCTGCCCTCCGGCCTTGCGTCCGGCCTCGGCGCCTTGCTGGGGGGTGGGTTGAAAGGGTTGAACCTGTCCAACCTGTCGAACATGGCCGGCACCGGCACTGCGGCAAAGGGCATGGAAGGCCGGTGGGCACAGTCGGGCATCAGCCTGCTGGCCGGTGGTGGCCTGACGGGACAGGAGATGAACCCCGAGGTCGTGGCCTTCCTGAATGACCTGTCCAGCGCCTTTGCCGCCGCCGATCCCTTGTCATCCGACGGTGCGATGGGCGATATCGGCACGGCGGAAGGGCCGGACGGGATACAGGAGATCGATCTTCTGACGGTCCTGCAAGGGGGCAATGCCGCCGGAGAGGCCGTTCTGGTGCAGCAGGTGACGGCAATGATCGTCAGCGGCGGCGAGAACAGCGCCCCCGTCATCCCCACCCTGACCACCGATGCCGCGCCCAGCACGCTGGGCGTCCATCTGACGGTCGCCGGCACGGGATTGAAGGCGCTGCCCACAGTACCGGGCAGCGACAGCACAACCATCGCGGCCCCGGTGGCCGCACCCGTGATCCCGAAGCTGGAAGCCACGGCAGCAACGTCGGCACCGGCCGCCAGCAAGGCCGCAGCACAGGCGGAGCCGGTCGCGGCAAGCGTGATCTCAGCCACTGAAAATTCCGCGGAAGCATCGGC
>JAEMSB010000238.1 GCA_016463045.1 Niveispirillum sp. | reverse complement strand
GCAAATACAGATCCTGATAGAAGCCCGTTGTCTCCACCGTCACTGTCACCGGCACCCATGGCTGGTATTTCCGCAATCGCGGCGACACGCCGGTGACAGTGACGGTGGAGACAACGGGCTTCTATCAGGATCTGTATTTGCCGCCTGCGGAGTGAAGCCGGGGGGCCTCTGCCCTTACCCTCCCCAGCCTTCTGCCTAGGGAGGGTAAGGGCAGAACGGCGTAAAGCCGCTCAACCCTTGGCGGCGCGCACACCCAGCATATGGCAGATGGCAACCGTCAGGTCGGCGCGGTTCATGGTGTAGAAGTGGAACTGCTTCACCCCATGCTTTTCCAGATAGCGGCACTGTTCGATGGCGACCGTGGCTGCCACCAGATGCCGCGTCTCCGGCGCCTCATCCAGCCCGTCGAACAGATCGCGCATCCAGGCGGGGATGGCGGTGTTGCACTTCTCCCCCATCTCCGCCGCCTTGGTGAAATTCAAGATGGGCAGGATGCCGGGCACCATAGGCACATGGATGCCAGCGGCGGCGGCCTTGTCGCGGAAGCGCAGGAAGGCGTCGACATCGAAGAAGAACTGGCTGATGGCGCGGTTGGCCCCGGCATCGACCTTGCGCTTCAGATTGTCCAAATCGACCTGGGCGCTGGGTGCTTCCGGATGCACTTCCGGGAAACAGGCCACAGAGATATCGAAATCGCCGATGCGCTTCAGACCCGCCACCAGATCGGCGGCATAGGCATAACCGCCAGGATGCGGTTCATACCCACGCCCGCCCAGGCCGCCGGTACCATCGGCACGCGGCGGCGGGTCACCGCGCAGGGCCACGATATGGCGGATGCCGGCGTCCCAGTAATTGCGCGCAATCTCGTCGATCTCTTCCTTGGTCGCCGCCACACAGGTCAGGTGGGCGGCGGCGGGAATGCCGGTTTCGGCCTGGATGCCCGTCACGGTGGCGTGGGTGCGCTCCCGCGTGGAGCCGCCGGCACCATAGGTGACCGACATGAAGGACGGGTTCAGCGGCGCCAGCCGGCGGATGGCCGTCCACAGATTCTCATGCATCTTCTCCGTCTTGGGCGGGAAGAACTCGAAACTGACGGTCAGGTCGCCGGGGGCGGTGATCAGCGGGGCCGGGTTGGCGGCGGCATCCATCAGGGCGCTCAGGCTCATGGGATTATCCTTCAGGCGACAGCCAGCGGACGGGACCGCGTGGCAGGGGCATCGGTGCGGGTGGCCCGCCAGATGCAGACAGTCAGGGGATCACCCGGCAGGGTGACGACGGGATCGGGACGCATGCCGGCCCGGCGCAGCCAGACGGAGACTTCATCATCGGTGAAGCCCAGACGGCGATGCGCGTGCTGTTCACGCAGATATTCAAGATCATGGCGGGCGAAATCGACCACCAGCATGGTGCCGCCGGGGCGCAGGACCCGCGCCGCCTCGGCCAGCGCATCAGCAGGCTCCTCGGCATAATGCAGCACCTGATGGAAGATCACCGCATCCTGGCTCTGCCCGGCCAGGGACAGTTGATACATATCGCCCAACCGTACCTGACAATGACGCAAGCCCGCCTGTTCCAGGTTGACGCGGGCAACCGCCAGCATCTCGCGCGAGGCGTCAACGCCCAGGCCGCGCGAAATCCGCTCCCCGAACAGTTCAAGGATGCGGCCCGTACCGGTGCCGACATCCAGCAGATCCTCCACACCCGTTGCCGGCAGCAGCGACAGCAAGGCCGCCTCCACCTCCCGCTCCGGTACATGCAGGCCGCGCATCTCGTGCCAGCGGGCGGCATTCTCGCTGAAATACTTGTCCGCGGCCTGCCGCCGACCCTGCTTGATCAGGTCCAGACGTTCCAGGTCCAGGCTCAGCCCCTCATCATCGCCGGGAATGGCATCGACCAGGGTACGGGCCAATTCGGCCACCGGGCCACGTTCGGCCAGCCGGTAATAGGCCCAGATACCCTCGCGAAACCGCTCCAGCAGCCCCGCCTCGCACAGAAGCTTCAGGTGGCGGGACACGCGCGGCTGGCTTTGCCCCAGGATCTGGGTAAGCTCCGTCACCGTCAGTTCGCCATGGGCGCACAGCGACAGCAGCCGTAACCGTGTCGGCTCCGCCGCCGCCTTCAGCGCATTCAATAGGAATTCCATACGACCTGACCCGCCCTTTGTTCGGATCAATATATAAAGATATCTTTATGTCTGTGCAAGGCCCGATCCGGCGCGGCGAACGTATCGGCCCCGCGCCGAACGCGGTTCACAACGACAATGCCATCGCGATATGGCTTTTGCGCCGCAGATCGGACGCAATTGCCGGCTATCCATGAGCATGACAAATGGTTAATGCCATGGATAACCGGACGTGATGCGCGTCACTGCCGATGGCCCGGCCACCGGAAATGATGACGCCAGTGCAAAAAGGATTGATGACGTGACCATGCAGACCCAAAACCGCCGTTCGCCGCTGGCCGCTGCCGCATTCTGGATGCTGGCAGGTGTCGCCGCCGTCGCGGTGCCGGTTCTGGCCCCCACCGCCGTGCAGGCGCAGGCCGCCAAGGGCCAGGCTTCCGCTGACTTCGTGCAGGGGCTGGGCGACAAGGCCATTGCCACCCTGGCCGACCCGAAGGTCAGCAAGGATCAGGCGAAGGCCGTGTTCCGCGACCTGCTGAACCAGAATTTCGACATCAACACGATCAGCCGCTTCGTGCTGGGCCGTTACTGGAACGTCGCCACCGACGCCCAGAAGAAGGAATACCAGACCCTGTTCGAGCAGATGATCGTTGAGGTCTATGCCGAACGCTTCAGCCAGTATGCGGGCGAGAAATTCAAGGTCGGTGGGGCCCAGGCCTCGGGCGATAATGACGCTGTCGTCAGCTCGCAGGTGCTGCGCCCAAGTGGCCAGCCGCCCGTGAACGTGTCCTGGCGCGTCCGCTCCAAGGATGGCAGCTTCAAGATCATCGACGTGATCGTGGAAAACGTGTCGATGAGTGTAACGCAGCGGTCGGAATTCGCCAGCCTGATCGAAAGCAATGGCGGCAAGTTTGAAGCCCTGCTGGAGGCGCTGCGCCAGCGTATTCAGACGGCTGCCGTGAAGTAACGATACAGCCTGGACGTTTGTTTGTGCTATGTGACGGGTCCGTTCCGGTTGTCCGGGACGGACCTTTTTCATTGGCGCCGGGTGGCGATGCTTCGCGAGTTCCTGATCAGCCTGCGCACGCGCTGCGCGCCTGCCTTCGTGCGGCTGGGATACCGCTATGCCGCCGTTGCCTGCGTGGGGCGTGCCGCCCGTTGCGCCGCCGCCTGGGCACCGCATCAGGAAAGCACACGGCGACGCATCCTGACCGCCATGGCAGAGGCTCCGGTTGATCGTCACACCGCGGTGATCCTGGGCGCTGGCCCTTGTCTGGACCTGCCCATGGCGGAACTGCTGTCACGGTTCCGGCGGGTGCTGCTGGTCGATATCGCCCATCCCCCCGCCGCACGCGAACTGGCCCGCCGTCATGCGGCCATCGAACTGCTGGATTACGATCTGACGGGGGTGGCAATCGCCCTTGCCAATGACAGCACGCAGGCCCCCCCCACCCCCTCCTGTACCGTCTGTCAGGATGATGGTGATGTCGGGCTGGTCGTATCGGCCAATCTGATCTCGCAATTGCCGCTGGTGCCGCTTCGCCAGGTGGACAAGCGCTGGCCCAGCACCGACCTGCCTGCCTATGCCCGCGCCATCATCAAGGCCCATATCGACCATCTGCGCGGATTTGACTGCCCGACCCTGCTGGTCGGTGACGTGCAGCGGCGGGTCATCGATCCCGACGGGCGGGTGACGGAGATGGAGGACCCGCTGTTCGGGGCCGACCTGCCGGTGGGGGAAATGGAGTGGGACTGGACGGTGGCGCCGGTGGGTGAGTTATCCAACGGCTGGTCCATCATCAACCGCGTCCGGGCCGTACGGATCGACCGCGCCTATTGCGTGGCGTCGTAACGCGCCATGATGGCGTCATAGGTGCCGTCGGCTTTCACCCGGTGCAGTGCGTCGTTGAACCGGGCCACAAGGGCCGGATCGCGGAAGGCCGCGCAGTAAAGGTTGGGCGGGAACAACCGGTGTTCCACAATGGGCAGGCTGCGGACAGGATCACCGCCCGCCGCCAGTACCTGTCCGATATGATATTGCAGCACCCGCGACTCGCCGATCAACACATCATAGCGACCGAAAAGCAGCCCTTTGGCCTGCAGGGCCTGCACGGGCTCCTCCCGGTAATCTTCCGACTGTGCCACGGCTGCGGCAAATTCAGCGCCCAGCACCTTGGACGCCCGCTGAAAGGCCAGCACCCGAAGCCCCTTCAGATCGCCGGGGGCTTTAAGCTGAATATTGCGCGATATCAGGGTGATCGCCACGTTGCGATAGGTGATGTAGCTGTCTGTCAGGGTCAGTCCATCCGGCGGCGAACCCACAACGGGCGCAAAACCATCAATGGTCCCCTCCCCCGCCGCCAGGGCCAGACGGGCATTGGAACCGATATAGGGCTCCATCTCTATCCCGGCGGCGGTAAAGATGGCGGACAGCAACTCATACTCCACCCCGCGCAGTGTCCCGTCCGGCGCCGTTTCCACCAGGGGTGCCGCCTCCCGCAGGCCGAACCGCACCTTTTCCGCCCGCGCCGTGAGGGCGCAGGACAGAAACAGCATGCAGATCAAGGGCAGCATAAAGTGCCGGCGCATGGGATGAACCGTTGCGGAAGGCTTGAAAGGATTAACCTTTAATAGCCTAACAAATTGCGGCGGCGAAGGAATGCGCGCAGGGGGATAGGATCGGCCTTATGGGAATGGGCGGCCATTCAGCTTGGCGGCCAGATCGGGCGCAATCGGCTGTGGCAGGAACGCCGAGATGTTGGAGCGACCGCTGTTTCCAAGCGGCGCCTTCCCCGTGACGGAGCCAGGTACGGCCAGGACAAGCCGGAACAGCTGTCCCCTGATTTCCTGCCAGTTGCCCGTGACCAGCCCCAGCTCCAGCATCAGCAGATGCACGCGGGCATGCTGCCACCAATCCATCTGGCCCAGGATATGGGCGCGTTCCAACGCCGCCCAGGCGGCAGCCACATCCCCGCCAGCCCGCGCCTGGCGATAGGAGACAAGTTCGTCTTCCACCAGGGCGCGGAGGTCCGGCATGTTACTTGGCCAGAATGTAAAGGCCGCGCTGGCCTTCCATCGGCTTGAACTTTTCCGTGATGCCGAGCACCGTTTCGGCGCCACCAAGATAAAGCACGCCATCCGGAGGCAGCAGCTTGGCCATGGACTCCAGCACCTTGCCCTTTGTCGGCTGATCAAAATAGATCAGGACGTTACGGCAGAAGATGACATCGAACTGGCCCAGCGGAGTCAGGTCGGTCAGCAGGTTATATTCGCGGAACTGGACTTTGTTGCGGATCTCGTCATTCAGCTGCCACTTGTCACCCACCTGCTTAAAATACTTCACCAGATGAGTGATGGGCAGGCCGCGCTGCACCTCGAACTGGGTGTAGAGGCCGGCCTTGGCCTTGTTGACCATTTCGCCCGACAGGTCGGTGCCGATAATCTCGATCCGCCAACCGGCAAGCTTCGCCCCTTCCTCGTTCAGCAGCATGGAAAGCGAATAGGCTTCCTGGCCGGACGAGCAGGCGGCAGACCAGATGCGGATAGTCCGCTTGGCGGCCCGGCTGGCCAGCAACGCCGGCAGCACCACCGCCTTGAACTGATCAAACGGCTTCTGATCGCGGAAGAACGAACTTTCGTTCGTGGTCATTGCCTCCGTGATGTCGCGGAGCAATGCCTCATCCCGCTTGCTGCGCACAGCGGCGGCCAGCTCGTCCAGCCCTTTAAGACTCCACTTGCGGGCAACCGGCATCAACCGGCTTTCCAGCAGATAGGCCTTGTCGGGGGTCAGGACCAGACCCGACCGCTGCCTCAGCAGGGTGCAGAACATATCGAAATCTTCGACCTTCATGCTGCCTGCCTCAATGCGATCTTACGAATGTAAGGCCCGATTTCCTTCAATGGCAAGACGGCACTGCACAGCCCCGCATTCGCCACCGCCCCCGGCATGCCCCACACCACCGAGGAAGGTTCATCCTGGCCAAGCACGGCACCGCCGGCCTGGACAACCACTTCGGAACCACGCTGCCCGTCATGCCCCATGCCGGTCAGAATGGTTACCAATACCCGCTTGCCATAGGCCCGGACGATGCTGCGCAGCATCGGGTCCACGGCCGGACGGCAGAAATTCTCCGGCGGATCCTTGGTCAGGGTCAGACAATTCTGCCCGTTCTTCTGAACCACCAGCATATGGAAATCACCCGGCGCCACATAGGCGCGGCCACCCACGATCACTTCGCCTTCCTTGGCCTCTGCGCACTGCACGCCGCATTGGCGGGTGATGTGCTCGGCCAGGATGGTGGTGAAGGTGGCCGGCATATGCTGGGTGATCAGGATCGGCTGCTTCACATCCTTCAGATGGCTCAGCACCTCGAACAGGGCTTGCGGCCCCCCCGTCGAACTGCCGATGGCCAGGATGTCGGGCCGGAAATCCGGCAGCGGACGCAGCGTTATCGGCCCCGGCTCCGGCTTGGGCCGGATGGGCGTGGCCAGCGTGAAGCTGGTGGTCGGCGCGACATTGCCAACGGACGTGGGACGTGGAATAGGCGATGCGCCCGGCGTGGCCGGGGCCGCAGCAGCCTGGCCCTTGCGCGGGTCAGCCTTGCGGGCCGCCATGCCCAGGGCCTTCACCTTTTCCGTCAGTTCCCGCTTGAAATCATCGGCGCTGGTCAGTTCGCGCGTGGATGACGGCTTGGGGATGTAATCCGCCGCACCGGCCTTCAGCGCGCGCAGGCTGATATCCGCATTCTTGGCCGTCAGGGTCGATGCCATGACGATCTTGACGTGCGGATCGACATTCAGCAGGTGCGGCAGGGCCGACAGCCCGTCCAGCACCGGCATCTCGATATCCAGCACGATGACGTCGATGGTCTGCCGCTGAAGCGTGTTGATCGCCATCTGCCCATTGGCGACGGAGGCGACCACCTTCACCTCCGGGTCACCCTCCAGCGAACGGGTCAGTAG
>JAEMSB010000754.1 GCA_016463045.1 Niveispirillum sp. | reverse complement strand
CAGCGCCATCCCGGCCTTGCCGCCCGACAGAAGCGTCCGCACCGGCTCGATCCCCAGGTCCAGGGCAATGGGCGTGCCGTTCAGCAGCAGTGCCGCCTCCAGGGTCAGCGGGCCATCCAGGTCCGGCAGGGACAGGGTTACATCCACATCCGTCGCCTCCCGCACCATGCCGGTGCGGGCGTCGGTATAGCGCAGGCGGCCATCGACGATCTCCACCTCTGCCAGCGACAGGTCGGACATGAAGCCGGGGCTGGCATGATCGGCAGGGGCCGGCGCGGCGGTAAGGGCGACATCCCAGTTGGGCTTGCCCTGCTTATCCACCGTCAGATCGATGACGGGGGCCGTCAGCACAAATTTCTCCACCTCCGCCTTGCCGCGCAGCAGCGGCATCAGGCGCAGGCGCACCGCCAGTTGCTGCACCGCCAGCAGGTCCTCACCCTGGCGGATACCGGCGAAATGCACCTGATCGGCGGTCACGGCGATGGACGGAAAATAGGAGAGATCGACGCGGCCCTTGATGGTCAGCGCCCGACCTGTCGCCGCCTCCACCTGCCTTTCCACTTCTGCCACAATGGCACCCACGGGTACCAGAAATGGCAGCGCCACCGCCGCCCCGATGGGCACCAGCAGCAACAGGGACAGGATGAAAGCAAACTTACGCATGTCTGGTCCGTCTCTTCCGGAGCGGGTTGGTCTTGTTGATTGTCAGTCAAGCAGCCCAACTTGCCCAAAACAAGGCCGAATACAGCATCTTTCGTGCGGGTCGGTCTTGGAGCAGCGCGCCATAGGCGCTATATCCAGCGGACGATGACCATATCCCCCGCCCCACTGATTGATCCGTTTGGCCGCGCCATCACCTATGTGCGCGTATCGGTGACGGACCGCTGCGACTTCCGCTGCGTCTATTGCATGTCGGAGGATATGGCATTCCTGCCCAAGGCCGACATCCTGTCGCTGGAGGAGTTGGACCGGCTCTGTTCGTCCTTCGTGGCGCTGGGCACGCGTAAGCTGCGCCTGACGGGCGGGGAGCCGCTGGTCCGCCGCAACATCATGGAACTTATCCGCAGCCTGGGCCGCCATGTGGCGTCGGGTGCGCTGGAAGAGCTGACGCTGACCACCAATGGCAGCCAACTGGCCAAATATGCCGACGACCTGCGCGCCGCCGGGGTGCGCCGCATCAATGTGTCGGTCGACACGCTGGACCCAGACCGTTTCGCCGCCATCACCCGCTGGGGCCGGCTGGCCCAGGTGCTGGATGGGCTGGAGGCGGCGCGGGCCGCCGGGCTGGAGGTCAAGATCAATGCCGTGGCGCTGAAGGGCGTCAACGATCAGGAACTGGACTCTATGCTGGCCTGGTGCGGGCAAAAGGGCTTTGACCTGACCCTGATCGAGGTCATGCCGCTGGGCGACATGGATGGCAATGGCGGTGGGGCCGTGCGCGAGGAACAGTTCCTATCGCTGCGCGATGTGCGCGCCGATCTGGACAAACGCTGGACCCTGATAGACAGCACCCACCGCACCGGCGGCCCCGCCCGCTATGTCACGGTACAGGAAACGGGCCGCCGCCTGGGCTTCATCACGCCGATGACCCATAATTTCTGCGAATCCTGCAACCGGGTCCGCGTCACCTGCACCGGCACGATGTATATGTGCTTAGGCCAGGAGGATGCCGCCGACTTGCGGGCACCGCTGCGCGCCAGCACAGACGACAGCCTGTTGCACGCATCCATCCGCGACGCCATCACCCGCAAGCCCAAGGGCCACGATTTCATCATTGGCCGCGACCGTCGCCCCGCCGTGGGCCGGCATATGAGCGTGACCGGCGGTTGAGAAGCAGCCCACGCATAGGGTACTGTCCCTCTCTGCCGTGATACCGGGAACAACGCCTTGTCACAGACCCCCGTGCCGCTTGCCTTCGTCGCCGCCGATACGCC
>JAEMSB010000753.1:404-1937 GCA_016463045.1 Niveispirillum sp. | reverse complement strand
GGTGGTGCGCGGCGATCTGAAGCCGGAACTTGTGCATGACATCACGGCGGCGCTGTGGAACGAACAAACGCGGTCGATGCTGGATAATGGGCATCCGCGCGGGAAGTCCATCCAACTGGCCACGGCCCTGTCGGCCTTGCCCATTCCGCTGCATCCCGGTGCCGAACGGTTTTATCGGGCCAAGGGCATGATCAAGGGCGATGAACCCGCGCCCAAGATGCCGGCCACGCATTGAGTGTCCGCGCGTCGTAAATTGTCCCGTCTGTCCATAGTTCGCTTTCCTGGGTTGACCGGAGGAAACATACAAAGATAACCTTCGTCCGGTTGGGTGCGGCGGGACAGGTGGCACATGGGACGGGTGATGGCAGGATGGCGGTGGCCGGCAGCCTTGTCCGGTACCTTGCTGGGCCGTTTTGTCGTACGGCTTGCCGGATGGTCCATGCTGATCGTGCTGGCCCTGACGGCAATCGGCTATTCAACTATTTACGACCGGGAAGAGCGGGAGGCGCTGGACAGCCTGAAGGCGCATCTGCTGGAACGCGGGCGCACGGAAAGCGCCATTTTTCAGCTTGCCGCCTCCAATATGGAGCTGTTTCGCGAGCGTTTCCTGGCGCTCTACGCCGATCCTGCGATTCTGGCCGACCCGGACTTTGATACCTTCTTTGAACGCGGGGCCGATGGCGCCACGCGTTTGCGTCAGCAATATTTCGACGGTATGGTGGGGCCTGATGGTATCCGCCGGGCCGGCATGTCGGGTTTCATTGGTGCCAATCAGAAGGTTATTTCCGACGAACTGAAGCGCCGTCTTATGCTGTCCTATTATCTTTCGGCGGATTATGGGGCGGCGTGGCAGAACCGCTTCATCAACACGACGATCAGTACGCCGGAAAATGCCATGATCATGTTCTGGCCCGCCTTCGCGTGGGGGCGGAAGGTGGAGGCCGATCTGGATATGACGGCCTTCTCCGTCGTGCGGTCCACCATGTTCGCAGAGAACCCCGACCGTAACCCCGTCTGGACGCCGCTATACCATGACCATACCGCCAAGGCCTGGATGGTAAGCTATCAACTGCCTATAGACTATCAGGGTAAGCATTTGATCAATGCCGGCCATGACGTGTTGGTCAATGATCTGATGGACCGGCTGATCACCGATCATCTGCCCGGATCGTACAATTTTGTCATGGCGGCGGACGGTCATCTGGTCGCGCATCCGCTTTGGATGGATCGGCTGCGCAAGGAATTGGCCACCATCAATCTGCAAAAGCTGGGCGATGAGGGTCTGCTGCGTACCCATGCCCTGATCCGCGACAGTGTAGAGCGGCGTAAAAGCGATCCTAGCCCCGATGAGAATGTCTGGATCGTCGATGACGTGGCGGATGATGCCTATCTGGCGGTGACGCGCCTGGATGGCCCCGACTGGTGGTTCGTGGCCCGTTATCCCAAGGCGCTGGTGGCAGCCAAGGCCCATCAGGCAGCCAGCGCGATCATGGCCAGGAAATAGGCCGTACCCATGGCCATGATCGCGCTGGC
>JAEMSB010000753.1:0-394 GCA_016463045.1 Niveispirillum sp. | reverse complement strand
GCGCCGTCAGGTGGCCGACCCGATCCTGCAATTGAAGAATTCCTCGGAAAAGGTGGCGGCGGGCGATTATGCCGCCGTCGCCGATGGTGAAACGCCGCTGCCGACGGCGACACAGGACGAGATTGGCCTGCTGGCCCGCTCGTTCCAGGACATGGCGGTGCGTGTGCGGGAGGCCAGCGACAGTCTGGCCGAACAGGTGGCGCTGCGGACCGAGGCGCTGGACGCCGCCAACAAGCAGTTGGAAGAATGGAGCCTGCACGACGCCCTGACAGGCGCCCATAACCGCCGTGCCTTCGATGCCGACCTGCGCAGCGTGTTCGATCTGGCGCAGCGTCAGGGCAAGGCCAGTTTCGCCCTGCTTATGGCCGGTATCGACCATTTCCAGGCCTATAAC
>JAEMSB010000237.1 GCA_016463045.1 Niveispirillum sp. | reverse complement strand
GTGTTTGACGCGGGCGGATGGGACGGCGGAGCCCCCCTGCCGCCCCCACCAGCGGCGACATTGTCCCCCCCATTGGCGAGCTTTTGCTGGCCAAGGGGTTGATGACGGTTGCGCAGGTGGAACGGGCGCTGGAACTGCAACGGCAATGGAAGGTGCCGTTCGGTGATGTCGTCATTTCCCAGGGCATGGTGAAGGCACGCGAGTTCTACCGCACGCTGGCCGACCGTTTCCGCCTGCCCTTCATCGACATGATGGCCGAACGGCCGGAGGACGGGCTGGCGGACAAAAGCCGGGTGGATGAGTATAGCCGCCTGCTGCTGCTGCCCTGGAAGAAGGAAGGTGACATTGTCACCGTGGCCACGGCCGATCCGGGGCCGAAGGCCATGCTGTTCGCGCGCCAGACCTATGGTCCGAAAACCCGGATGGTGGTGACGTCGAAATTCGATATCGTCTGGACGTTGCAGCGCCTGTTCGAGGATGAGTTCAACCATCTGGCCGTCCACGCGCTGGCCGACATGGACCCGACCAGTTCGGCCCGGACCGTGGTGACGCCAGGCCAGATGCTGTTCCTTTATGGTTTGCTGTCGGTCTTCCTGCTGGGTCTGGCCTTTGCGCCCATCGGTACGCTGATCACGGCCAATGTTATCATGGCCCTGTTCTATCTTGGCAATTTCTTCCTGAAGACCATCCTGGTCTGGTTCGGGTCGGATGCCAAACAGGTGGATCGCAAGGTGACGGATGCAGAGGTCGCGGCCCTGCATGATGATGACCTGCCCACCTTCACCGTCCTGGTGCCCATGTACAAGGAGCCGGAGGTGCTGCCCATCCTGGCGGCGGCGCTGCGGCGGCTGGACTATCCCATCGCCAAGCTGGATATCAAGCTGGTGCTGGAAGCCGGCGACCATGAGACGATCAATGCCGCCAAGTCGCTGGGCCTAGAAGGTATTTTCGAGATCATCCGCGTGCCGCCAACCAAGCCGCAGACCAAGCCCAAGGCCTGTAACTATGCCCTGCGCTTTGCCCGTGGCGAATATCTGGTGATCTTCGACGCGGAGGATCAGCCAGAGCCGGATCAACTGAAAAAGGTTGTCGTCGCCTTCCGCAAGGCGCCGGAGAACACCGCCTGCATCCAGTGCCGCCTGAACTATTTCAATGCCAATGAGAATTGGCTGACGCGGATGTTCACGCTGGATTACTCGCTCTGGTTCGATTTCATGCTGGGCGGGCTGGAACGGCTGAATATCCCCATCCCGCTGGGCGGCACGTCGAACCATTTCCGCATGGATGTGCTGACCAAGCTCCATGCCTGGGACCCGTTCAACGTGACGGAAGATGCCGATCTGGGCGTGCGCCTGACGCAGAAGGGCTATCGCGTCGGTGTCGTGAACTCGACCACGTTCGAGGAGGCGAATGTCTCCATCCCCAACTGGGTGCGGCAGCGGTCACGCTGGATCAAGGGCTATATGCAGACCTATCTGGTGCATATGCGCGACCCGATCCACCTGTACAAGTCGGTGGGGGCGGGCGGCTTCTGGGGGTTTCAGTTCTTCATCGGCGGCACCATGCTATCGGGCCTGCTGAACCCCATCTTCTGGGGCTTTTATCTGATCTGGCTGCTGATCGGCGGGACCTGGTTGGACCCGCTGTTCCCCACGGCCCTGCTGTATCTGTCGCTGTTCAACCTGCTGGCCGGCAATGGCTTGTTCACCTACATCTCCATCATCGCACCGGTAAAGCGCGGCTGGACCAATCTGGCGCCCTGGGGTCTGACGGTCATCGGCTATTGGGCGCTGATGTCGGTGGCCGCCTATAAGGCGCTGTGGCAACTGGTGAAGAACCCGTTCTATTGGGAGAAGACACAGCACGGCCTGTCGCAGACCACCAAGCAGGAAGTGGCCAAGGCGCTGGCCAGCATGGGGCAATCATCATGAGCGCCGTTGCCCATGCCAGCCGCCCCTATGTGACACCGCAACTGGACAAGCGTGGGGCACGGTCGGTCCCGCGCTGGTTGTTCACGGTGTCGCTCGCCCTGCTGCTGCCGCTGATCGGGTTTGTGGCGTCCTGGCCGATGCAGGAGGGCTGGCTGGGTCCAGCCATGGCCGACCGCTGGACCCGCGCCCTGCTGGCCACCGCTGATGTCGGGGCGTTTCGTGACCTGACGGGCACGGCCTATCCGGTCCTGCCACTGACCTTCGACATGGGCATCGCCCTGATCCCCGGCTTGGGTGGGGTGCCGGCACCGCTGGTTGTCAATGTCCTGATCCTGTCCATCGCGGCGTCCCTGTGGGTGCGCATACTGTTGGCGGGTGGGCACCGGGTCGTGCCGTCGCTGGTGACGGCGGGGCTGCTGGCCTGTTCGCCGCCCCTGGCCCTGACGGTTGCGGCGGGTGGGGCGGCGCCGCTGGGCGTGCTGGCCTTTACCATCGCCGTCTTCTCCTCCCTGCGGCTGGCGCGGCGGGGAGAGGTCAATGCCATGATTGCGCTGGGCGTGTCGCTGGCCTGTCTGGCCCTGTCCGATGCGGCGGGTGCCTATATCGTGCTGGCCGCCGTGCCCTTCATCGCGCTGATGCTGCCGGCGCGTATGGTGGCGACATCGGCGTCGGGCAGTTTGCTGGTGGTCATGTTCCCGCTGATGTTCGCCTCCATGGCTCTGTTCTATGCCAACTGGGTGTTCGGCGGTTCTCCCCTGGCCTTCGCGGCGGGTGTGGATGCCGCCATCCATGGATCGGCGGCGCATGTGGGCGACAGTTCCTGGCTGATGGGACCGGGTGGAACCATGGGTATGGCGGTCCTGGTGGGGGCTGCCCTGATCCTGGCCAATGCACCGCTGCTGCCGGTGGGCATGCTGCTGGGCGACAGCGGGGCGCGGCGCGTGCTGCTGCTGCTGACCGGCATGGTGCTGACGGCCCTGGTCCTGACGTCGGCCACCTGGTTCCTGGGTGATCCGGGACGGTTGCTGGCCTATCTGGCGCCGTTATCGGTGCTGGCGGCGGCGGTGACGAGGCGCAACCGGCTGCGTGCCGGTCTGATGCCGCTGCTGGCGGCGGCGGGGCTGCTGGCCGGATGGTGGGCGCAAGGGCAGGTGGGCGATGCCGACACTGCCGGCTGGCGTCAGGCCGTGCTGGGCGCGGGGCAGGTCGAGGGGGATACGCAGGGCGAGTTGGCACTGGGCCGGTTCCTGCGCGACCTGGATGATGTCGCCATTGATGGCTTGACGGCAGGCGCCGTGGTGCCGGGCCGGGGCCGTGCGGCGGGTCTGGTCCTGCCCAGCAATGACCGGCTGAAGGCCGATCTGATCGTCCGTCAACTGCGCACGACCTATGTCGCGCTGCGCGACCCGGTCAGTCCCGCCGGCACCCGTGACCGGATCGCACAGGCCTTGCCCGATCTCTGGCATGATGCGGGCACCGGGGCGGTTCTGATATATGACCGGGGGGACTGGCGCGTCTGGCGTTTGCCGGCCGACAGCGGGAAAAGGGGTGAATGACATGATCCTGATTGTTGAGGATCTGGAAGAAGTCCGCGAATTGCTGTCGGCCCAGCTGACCGCCTGCGGCTATGGCCCCATCATTAAGGCGGGCAGTGCGGAGGAAGCGCTGGCGGCGCTGGATGTCGACCGCACCGAGGGGGAGGAATGCCCCATCGATATCGTGCTGATGGATATCATGCTGCCCATCATGGATGGGATCACGGCCACCTGTCTGATCAAGGAAAATCCCCGTCTGGCCGATGTGCCCGTGATCATGGTCTCCTCGCTGGAGGATGAGGAAACCTTGAACCAAGCCTTCATCGCCGGTGCCTTTGATTATGTCGTGAAGCCGGCGACGCTGGTTGCCCTGCGCGCCCGTGTGCAGTCGGCCCTGCGCTGGCGCACAGAGGCACGCCGCCGCCGGGCACGCGAAGGTGAGTTGGCGGAACTGACCGCCGACCGCCGCCATACGCCGGCAGCCGATCCACGCGCGGTGACGGGCCTGGGCTGGCCCGGACCCACGCAATGCGGACAGATGCTGGCCGAACGGGCGCAGTGCCGCCATCCCGGCGCCGTCCTTTTTGCGGCCATCGACGATTTCGGTCGGCTGGAGGAGGTGGATGGCGCCGACCCGGCGGCAGTACTGACCCGCCGTGTCATGGAACTGGCGGCGGGCCTGCCGGGGCGCATCGGCGATGTGCTGACCATGGCCGGCGACGGGCGGCTGGCAGTGCTGTTTGAGAATAATGACGCGGCGGCGGCGCGGGACATTGCCGAACGGCTGCTGGATATGGTGGCCCGTGCCCGCATCCCGCATCCCCGTTCCAATGCCGGCCCGCATGTCAGCCTGTCTGTAGGGTTCGCCACGGGGGTGGAGGCTGCCAGTCTGGCGCGCCGCGCCCTGGACCAGGCCCGCGCCCATGGCGGGGCCCGCATCATCGACGGCGCCAGCCTGCCGCCAGAGGATAATTGACCCATGTTTGTGCGCAAATGCCTGACCCTCTTGTCCCTGCCGCTGCTTTTGTCCGCCACGCCCGCCATTGCCGGGGCCTGGCCGCAGGCGGCGGGAACCTTGGAGGTGATTGCCGGTGCCACCTACTCGGAATCCGACAGTGGCTTTGACGGTCGCGTCGGCGGCACCGACCCGAAATTCCGTAAGCTGGAGGTGGCGCCGCTGATCTCCTGGGGTGTGGGCAGCGACACCACGATCAGCTTCCAGCCCTCCTGGCAGCGGCTGAAGGCCGACAATGCCGCCGGGGGCAGCGACAAGGGATCGGGTCTGGCCGATGCGGAATTCGCGGTTCGCCGCACCATCTGGCAGGACGGCGCCGACATCGTCGCGCTGGCGCCGCTGATCCGCGTGCCGCTGGGCTATGACAAGGGGGATCAGCCGCCGCTGGGCTCGGGCAAGGTCGATGCGGAGATGCGGGCCTTGTACGGTCATGGCTTTGAGAACGGGTTTTTTGACGCGCAGGTCGCGTACCGTACCCGTGGCGGGCCGGCGGCGGATGAACTGCGCCTGGACCTGACGGCGGGGGTGCGGCCCGATGCTGACTGGCTGCTGTTGGCGCAGAGTTTCAATGCCGTCAGTGTGGGCACGCCGGGCGCCGGCTATGGCGATGTCCGCCGCTATAAGCTGCAATTATCAGCGGTGCGCAAACTGACCGATGATGTCAGTCTGCAATTCGGCCTGTCCAAGGCCATTGGTGGCCGCAATGCCGGTGGGGAGCGTATGGCATTGCTGGCCCTGTGGTGGAATTTCGGCGGGCGGTAACCGAAGGGGGAGGGCTGGATGGTTATCCTCAGCCTGCGTAATCTGATGGGGGCGACCACAGGCGCCATCGTGGCGCTGCTGGCGGTTGTCCATGGCAGCCTGTCCGGTTGGGAAGCCGAACGTGTCCTGAACCAGGAGGTCGGCACCTCGCTGGCGGCTGTCGCAGAGGGATTATCCTCCCGGCTGAATGGTGACATGCAGGCCCGCGCCGCCCTGACCCAGGTGCTGACCCAGGTGGAGGCACTGAGCGACCCCGCCGTGGCGCAGCGCATTGTGGATCAGATGGGCGATCAGGACCCGGCCCTGGCCTGGGCCGGGATCACCGACAAGGATGGTAAGGTTGTGGCCGGCACGCGCGGCATCCTGGTCGGCCAATCCATCGCCCAGCGCCCCGTCTATGTGGAAGGGATCAAGGGATCGTTTCTGGGGGATGTGCATGAGGCGGTGCTGCTGGCCAAGCTGCTGCCCAATGTCACCGGGGAGCCCCTGCGCTTTGTCGATGTGTCCGCCCCTATCAAGGGACAGGATGGCTCTGTGCGCGGCGTCGTGGCCGTGCATTACAGCTGGGACTGGGCTCGCCGGCTGGTGACCGATCCCCTGTCGCCGATGCAGGGCCGTTCGGGCCTGGAGACTATTCTGGTTGCCGCCGATAACCGCGTGTTACTGGGCCCGCGTGACCTGCTGGGCACGCTGCTGCCGCTTGAAAGCACCCGCCGGGCGCGGGAAGGCATGGTTGGCTGGCGTGTCGAACGCTGGCCCGACGGCAAGGATTACATGACCGGTTTCGCTGCCGATCAGCGTCAGCGCGTGGTCAAGGGGCTGGCCTGGACCGTGCTGGTCCGGCAGCCGCTGGACATTGCCTATGCGCCGGCGGACCGTCTCCGGTATCTCATTTTCTGGTCGGCTCTGGGGCTGGCCCCGTTGTTCGGGGCAGTCGGCTGGCTGGTGGCCAACCGTATCTCCCGCCCCCCGCAGGCATCGAACCGGTAACCAGCGCCGCCCTGTCGCATTCCAGGGGGGATGGGTCCAATTCCCGTCGCACACATCCGGCCCGGCCTTGCCGCACCAACCGGCCCCTGCCATCCTATCCATGGGGATGATGCCAATGGGGGGGAGCCGATGATCCTGTCAACGCTGGAAAACCCAGCCGGATACCGTGTCGTGCGGCATTTGGGGCTGGTGCAGGGCAGCACGGTACGGTCCAAGCATGTGGGCCGGGATATCATGGCCGGGCTGAAGGAAATCGTGGGCGGCGAACTGCGCGGCTATACCGAGCTTCTGAACGAGGCGCGGGAAGAGGCGACGTCCCGTATGCGGGCATCAGCAGAAGAGCTGGGCGCCAACGCCATCATCTCCATCCGCTATGGCACCGCCAATATCGGCAGCGGGGCGGCGGAGGTGCTAGCCTATGGCACCGCCGTTGAGATCGTGGCGGAACAGGCCGCATCGTGAGCGGGCCGAAACCCGATCTGCCTCCCGATCTGCCCCCTGGCTTTGAATGGCTGGAAATCCTGGAGAATATGGGCGACTGGGAATATCTGGGCATCAGCGGCTGGCTGGTCGGTGTGGTGGGCGCGCTGCTGTTCAATGCCGGCATCCTGCTGCTGGGGGCCTGGCTGGAACGCCGTCACGACCGTGAACTGGCCGCAATGGAGGCGGCGACGGCCAGCGTCCGGGTGTTCACGGGCAAGCCGCCGGCGGGCCTGACCGGCGTGCCGCAACTGGTGCAGGCTGCCATCGTCATGGCGCCGGCGCCGCTGGGCCGTCTGATGCTGCTGATCCGGCGGATCATCGGGGGACGTGTGGTCACGCGGCAGCGCGACATGCAGCGCACGCGGCGTCTGGCCCTGTTGCGCCTGCGTGAACA
>JAEMSB010000236.1:1396-7119 GCA_016463045.1 Niveispirillum sp. | reverse complement strand
TGATTTCCTGGTGCGGGAAATCCAGGCGATCAGCCTGCCGCCCCTGACCGTGGCGGCGTGACAGCCCGCAGCGCCGCCACCCCCACGACCAGGGTCGCCAGCCAGACGATGCGGCTTTGATACCGGTCATGCGGGTTGGACAGGGCGCCATTGATGAAGGCATTGCCGATCAGCGCGATCAGGACGAACAGGGCCAGCGCCGCCAGATCACGCCGGCCCGTACGAAAGCCCCAGGCGGCCACCAGGATCAGGCCCAGGCCCGACAGATGCGCCACCGGCACATGGATCAGGTTCAGCGCGTCGAACAGGTCTTGCGTCGTCTTCTGCCGCTGCTGCTTGGCCCCGGCAAAGGCCTGATGCATGCCGTCGGCCATGAAGGCGCGGAAGATCCAGCGCGTCACCTCCTGCCATTCATCCAGCCCGTCGCCGGTCTGGACCATCAGCAACTGATCCTTGGTGGCGACCAAGGCTGTGGACAGGAAGGCACCCGGATAGGCGCTGACGATGCCACCCACCAGCCGCGACAGCTCCGGCGTGGCACTGTCCCAGCCGCCAATGGCGACAAACGGGCTGTCCTTGTGCCAGATGAAATCATCGGCGGTGGCGGGCAGGCTGTCCTTATAGGCGCAGAGCTTGATGGTTGGGTCGGGGCAATGGTCGGTCAGGTAACGCTGGGCCAGCCCATCCTGCACCAGCCGGCCGAAGATAAAGACGGGGCCACCCGGCGTGAAGCCCGGCTTGCCGATCAGGGCCATATGCAGGGTCGGCATGGCGATGACCGACAGGGCCAGCAGAGCCGCCGCCGGCCAGACCCGCGGGGCTAGGCCCCAGCCGCGCCAGCGGTCCAGCCCCTTGGCTGCCGCGATGGTCAGGACCAGCCCACCGGCCAGCGCCATGGAGGACATGTGCGACATCAGGGCCAGCAGCCCGATACAAGCCACGCCCGCCCGCTCCACCCAGGTCAGATCATCGAAGCGGAAGGACAGCAGCCAGAAGCACAGGACCAGCAAGGGCAGCAGGATATCCGGCATCACCTGCGCCACATACCAGGACACCCCCGTCAGGGCCGACAGCGCGATGGCCACCGCCCCCGTGACCTGCCGCAGCGGCCAATCGCGGAACCCGATCTGGTGCACGCGCAGCAGCAGGTGGATCAGCCACAGCGTCGCCCCGGCCTGCGCCAGGATCGGCCCCCAGAAACTGAACCAGCCGCCCGACGTGACATAAAGGAACAGGCCATAGAAGAAGGACCGGCCCGGCTCCAGATCCCAGTCCAGGATTCGCTTGATATATCCAGCCGTGTCGAAGAACACGATGGGAAAGCCGTTCCAAAGCGCCGGACCCAGCAGCGCGAATCCGCCCAGCCAGAGGATCAGCCGGGGCCAGTCCAGCTGTGGCACGCGGCGCTGCGGCACCTGGCTGTCATCGGCGTCTGTCATGGGACCTCTGGCATGGCAAGCAATGTCGGACCAGTATGGCGCTAACATGATGGCGGGGATCAGGCAATGAAACCCGATATTGCGGGCCTGCGGAACGGGGGCATGCCAACGACCTTGTTGCAAACTGCCTGAAAACAGCGTCCTCTGGCCGTTGTGACGCCATAATCCTGGCGTTTCATGCTATGCATGTTCCCTCCCGTCATCCGCATTCCGATCAATATGCCGCGCATTCCCGCACTGCTGTTCGCCACGGGTCTTCTCCTGGCGCCCGCCACTCTTGCCGCGCAGGAGGGGGCGCCGCCACCCGCCGCCCCGCCAAAGGCAGGGCCGGAGACGCGCCCGTTTGAGCTGACGGGAGTGGAGATCGCTGCCGAGCGGGATAAGCCGCAGGCCTGTTTCGCCTTCTCCCGCCCCCTGCCGCGCCCGCGTGGCCGCAGCAACGAACTGACGCGGTTCGTGACGGTGGAGCCGGGGCAGGGCGTATCCATCGCGGTGCGCGACCAGAGCCTGTGCCTGGACGGCCTGAAACATGGTCAGCGCTATGCCGTCACCATCAATGCCGGTCTGCCGGCGGCAAGCGCCAAGGAAAAGCTGACCGACGCCATCAGCCGCGATCTGGCCGTGCCCGACCGCAAGCCCAGCCTGTCCTTCCGGGGCCAGGGCTATATCCTGCCGCGCGTGGACGCAGAGGGGCTGCCGCTACGCGGGGTGAATGTGGAACGGGCGCGCCTGACGGTGCTGCGCCTGAATGACCGCTCCCTGGTGGAGCAGCTTTATTACGGTCGCTCCAACCAGACCATGACCGAGTTCGAGATCGGCGACGTCCTGGACCAGAAGGGCGAGCGCGTCTGGCGCGGGGAGATGGCCATCGGGGGTGAGCGGAACAAGGCCGCCCAGATCGCCTTTCCCATCGATGCCGTGATCGGTGATCTGGCCCCCGGCGTCTATGTCGCCGTGGCGGAGGATGCGGCCCTGTCCTTCCAGGCCTGGGACAAGCGCGCCACGCAATGGTTCGTCGTTTCCGACCTGGGCCTGACCAGCTTCAAGGCCGGCAACGGCCTGTATGTCTTCGCGCGCAGCCTGTCTTCGGCCAAGCCGCAGGCCGGTGTCGAACTGCGGCTGGTGGCCCGTGACAAGCGGGAACTGGGCAGGGCGGTCACCGGTGCCGATGGCCTGGCCCGATTCGATGCGGCCCAGGTGGGTGGCGCCAATGAGGCTGCCCCCCAGGCCCTGTTCGCCTCCACGCCTGATGGCGGCTTCTCCCTGCTGGATTTCGGCGCGCCGGCGGTGGAACTGATCGGCAAGGGCGATGGCGGGCGCCTATTGACCGGCAATGCCGATGCGTACCTTTTCCCCGAACGTGGGGCCTATCGACCCGGTGATCCGGTCTGGCTGACGGCGCTGCTGCGCGACGCTGACGCCAAGGCGCTGCCGGGACAGAAGTTGACCTTCAAGGTGGTGCGCCCCGATGGGCTGGAGGTGGAGCGCCGGTTGGTTGATGATGGCGGGGCCGGTGCCCATGTCTGGCGTGTGGAACTGCCCGCCAACGCACCGTCGGGCCGCTGGACCGCGACAGCGCACCTGGACCCCAACGGCCCGCCGGTGGGCCAGACGCGGTTCAATGTGGGGGAGGTTGCCCCCGCCCGTATCGGTTTCGACCTGACCGCCGACCGCGCCCGCATCGGCGCCGACGGCAAGGTCGGTCTGACCATTGATGCCCGTTACCTGAATGGTGGGGCCGCCGGCCTTCTGCCCGGTGAGATGACGCTGACCCTGCGCCCCACCGACAGGCCGCGCCCTGGGCTGGAGGGGTACCGTTTTGGTCTGGCACAGCAAAGCTTGGCCCCGGAAAGGCGGGCGCTGCCCGGCTTTACCACGGGTGCCGACGGCAAGGCGGTCCTGACCTTCGACCTGGGCAAGCTGCCGGATACCAGCCGCCGGCTGGAGGCGGTGCTGCGCGCCACGCTGCATGATGTTGGGGGCCGCTCGGTCGATCAGGAACTGGTCCTGCCGGTGGAGTTTCAGCCCTTCACCCTGGGCCTGAAGCCGAATTTCAGCGGTGATGCCGTGCCGGAAGGGGCGACGGTGGCCGTCGATGTCCTGGCCGTGGCCCCGGATGGGCAGAAGGTCGCCCGTAATGGCCTGACCTGGGACCTGTTCGAAGAAGAGTACGATTACGAATGGTACGCCGCCGATGGCCGCTGGGAATACCGCACCATCGTGAAGGACCGCCGCCTGACGGGCGGGTCGATCAATGTCGCCGCCAGTCAGCCGGCCACCATTGAGGAACAGGTCCGCGCCGGACGTTACCGGCTGGAAGTGTTTGATCCGGCTACGGGCATCGCCTCGTCAGTGCGGTTCTCCGCCGGCTGGTGGGTATCGGCCAAGCTGGCTGACACGCCGGACGCGGTAGAGGTCAAGGTACAGGAACCGCTGCACAAGCCGGGTCAGAAGGTGCGGGTCTTCGTGCGCCCGCCCTATGCCGGGACGGTCGCCATCGCGCTGGCCGACCGCGCCATCCGCCACACGCTGGTCAGCGAGATCGGGACGGAGGGGGCCTTCGTCGAACTGCCGCTGCCCGATGACATCACGGCCGGCGCCTATGTGTTGGCCACGTCCTTCGCGCCCGCCGATACCGGCAACCGCACGCCGCCGCGCCGGGCGCTGGGCATGGGCTGGGTTGCTGTCGATCCCGCCGACCGGTCCCTTTCGGTCGCCATCGCCGAACAGCCGGCGGTACATCCGCGCGGGAGCGTGAAGTTGCCCGTGACGGTGACAGGGGCGGAACCGGGATCAACCATCCGCCTGCTGGTGACGGCAGTGGATGAAAGCGTGGCCCGCTTGCCAGAGACGCAGGCTGCCGACCCCGTCGGCTGGTTCCTGGGCAAGCGCCGGCTGGCCGTGGAACTGCGCGATGTCTATGGCCGTCTGGTCAATCCCGACAATAGCACCGCATCCGCCCCCGCCAATGGCGGCGACAAGGATAAGGGCGCCACCCGCATCACGACGGCCCCGCGCAGCGGTCCCGTAACGGCGCTGCATTCCGGTGTGGTGACGGTCGGTGCCGATGGCAAGGCGGAGGTAAATCTGGTCCTGCCCGACATGGCGGGCCGCCTGTCCCTGACCGCCGTCGCCTGGTCCGATACCAAGGTCGGCGTGGGCAAGGGTGTCTTGGATGTTCGCGACGACATCGCCACCGACATGACCCTGCCGGGCTTCCTGGCGCCCGGCGACAGGGCGCGCATCGCCCTGAACCTGGAAAATGTGTCGGGTCCTGTGCGGGGTGCCTACAAGGTGTCGCTGTCGGCGGAAGGACCGGTGAAGCTGGAAGGCGGCAAGGCCGAAACCATCTTTCAGGCCCTGGCGCGGGGCCGCAAGCTGTCCATTGACCGTACCCTGGTGGCCGGCGACCCCGGCTATGGTGTGCTGGTCGTCAATGTGACGGGTCCCGAAGGTTACAGCCTGACCCGCCGCTTCCCCCTCAATATCCGCCCGGCCCATGCCGTCGCGGCCACGCAGGCGCGCGGCCAGATCGCCCCCGGTCAGACGGCGGTATTGGCGGTGCCGAAGCCTGACGGGGCCATTGCCGGCGCCTCGTGGAAGCTGGCCATGGCCAGTACGCATGACACCCTGGATGCACTGACCCATCTGCTGCTGATCGATGCCCGGCCCTTCGGGTCGGCGGATCAGATCGCCTCGCGCCTGCTGCCGCTGCCCGGTGCCAATGACTGGCAAAAGGCGCTGGGCCTGCCGGCGGATGAAAAGCTGAAGGCCAAGGCCGACGATCTGGTCGAACGGCTGATCGGGCGGCAGCGGGCCGACGGTGCCTTCTCGCTCTGGTCGCATGAAGGCCCCGCCGATCCCTGGCTGACCGCCTTCTCACTCGACGTGCTGACCCGCGCGCGGGAGGCGGGCTTTACCGTGCCCGAAGATGGCTATCGCCGCGGCATGGACTGGCTGGTCCGCTCCATCAGCAATAGCTGGGTGGAGGATGCGGAACTGCCGGCACGTGCCTATGCGCTCTATGTCGCGGCGCGTGCCCGCGCCATCGACGCCACGCCCGTCCGCTTCTTCCAGGAAACGTTCCAGGCCCGTGTGCCCACCCGTCTGGCGCGGGCCCAGATCGCCGCCGCCTTTGCCATCCTGGGCGATGGGCAGCGGGCGGTCGATATTCTGTCGCGTCTGGATGATCCACTGCCGGGTGTAGCGGGCGTACGCGACTTCGGCAGCCCGCTGCGCGACCGCGCGGCAACGCTGGCCCTGCTGATTGCCGCCGTGCTGGGC
>JAEMSB010000236.1:0-1386 GCA_016463045.1 Niveispirillum sp. | reverse complement strand
GGCCCTGGTCGCCACGCAGGAGCGCGCCTGGCTGCTGCTGGCGGCACAGGCCCTGGCCACGCGCGGCCCGGCCTTGAACCTGACGGTGGATGGGCAGGCGGTGACCGGCAATAACGGCCCGCTGCTGCGCGCCCTGGCCGATGGGGCATCCTTGTCCGTTGCCAATAAGGGCGATGCGCCGGTCCGCACCCTGACCACCATCGCCGGCATCCTGTCCACCCCGGACAAGGCGGAAGCGGCGGGCGGTCTGACTCTGACGCGGCAGTTCAAGGATGGCAAGGGACGGCCCGCCAACCTGAAGAACATCCGCGCCGGCGACCTGCTTGTCGTAGTGCTGGAGGGCAAGGCCGAACAACCGCTGGCGGGTCCGCTGCTGCTGATCGACCCGCTGCCCGCCGGTCTGGTGGTGGAGAATGTCCGGCTGGCCGGCAGCGCGCAGCTGGGCGACCTGTCCTGGCTGGGCACCCTGTCAGAAGCGGCCCTGGTGGAATTCCGCGACGACCGGTTTGTGGCCGCCCTGGACGGGATGCCCGACAGCGGCAATTTCCGTCTGGTCTATCTGGCGCGCGCTGTTACCCAGGGTAGTTTCACCCTGCCGTCGGCCCGCCTGGACGATCTGATCGATGGCAGCCGCTATGCCCGCACGGCCGCCGGCACCCTGACGGTGCTGCCACCGGCTCCGGTCGCGGTGCCAGCGACGGAACCCGCTCCACCGGCGCCGTGATGCCGCCAGCATGAGTTTCTGACTCATGCTGGTGGAGGCGCCGGCGACCGCCGGCCCGGCGCTCATGCGCCGTAAGCCAAGCCGCCTGATGGCGGCGCCCGGCGCCTGAGGGAACAAAGTGATCGGATCAGGCCGGGGTGGGCAGAACGACTACCCCGTCCTCATCCGCATAGACCCAGTGTCCGGGCGTGAAGGTGCAGTCGCCGAAAGCCACGGTTACATCCGCCTCTCCCGCCCCGGTCTTCGCACTTTTCAGCGGGTTGGTGCCGAGCGCCTTCAGGCCCAGGGGCAGGGCCGATATGGCGACGCTGTCGCGGATCACACCGTTGACGATGATCCCGGCCCAGCCATTCTTGACGGCGAGGCCCGCGATGACATCGCCTACCAGGGCCGATGCCAGCGACCCGCCGCCATCCACCACCAGCACCCCACCGTCGCCCGGCGTGGACAGGATTGATTTCAGCAGGGCGTTGTCGCGGTGGCAGCGGACGGTGCGGATGGGGCCGGCGAAGCGGGCATGCCCGCCGAAACTGCGAAACTGGGTGGAACAACTGGCGATCACAGGTTCATGTGCATCGACCAGATCGGCGGTAGCGAAATCCATCGTTCGATACTCCGGTTGGGTCAGAACCCGCAGAGTATCCTGTGTCGCGATCCTAACC
>JAEMSB010000752.1 GCA_016463045.1 Niveispirillum sp. | reverse complement strand
CCCCATCCCTGATGACCGACCGGCCCGACAAAGCGTTGCCGGTTGAGGCCTATGAGCGGGCCAAGGAGCTGGCCCGCAGTGGCGCCCCGGCCCAGCGCGCCGAACTGGCGCTGCAACCGGAAACGCCGCCGGAGCTGCTCTATTATCTGGCCGACGATGATGACCCGCTGGTCCGCCGCGCCGTTGCGTTCCGGACCGAAACACCGGTGCAGGCGGCCCCCAGGCTGGCGCGTGATCTGGACACCGAAGTGCGCGTGCTGCTGTCGCGCAAGCTGGCGCGGGCATTGCCGCACCTGACGGGGGCGGAACATGCCGCCATCCGCGACCTGGCCCACCATGCCCTGACCATGCTGGCCGCCGATCAGGTGGTGCGGGTGCGCGCCGCCCTGGCCGGTGCGCTGCGCGATGTCGCGTCCGCGCCGCCGGGCCTGATCGCCGGGCTGGCCCGCGACGTGGCGCGGGAGGTGGCGGAACCGATCCTGCGCGGTTGCGTCAACCTGGGGGATGAGGAACTGGTGTCCATCATCGCGGCCCAGCCCGTGCCCTGGGTTCTGGAAGCCATCGCCCGGCGCGACCATGTCTCGGCCCCGGTCGCAGAGGCAGTGGCGGCGACGGGCGACCCGGTGGCCACCGCCAGCCTTCTGGCCAATCCCGGTGCCGCCCTGTCCGACCGGGCCATGTCGCGGCTGGTGGAAAAGCCCCTGTCCGCCATGGACATGACCAAGAGTACCGCCAAGCCGCTGCTGCCGCCCTCGCTGCTGGGCAAGCTGGCCCGGATTGTCGAGGACAGTATTAAGGGCGAGCTGGCGGGCCAGGGGTTCGACCGGCAGGAACGGCAGGAGGTAGTGGAGGTTACCCAACGCCGCCTGGACTGGGCCCGCGATTATGTGAAGCGGGAACCGCCCGACGCCAAGGCCGCCCGCCTGAAGGCCGAGGGCAAGCTGGACGAGGCCGCCATCTGGGACGCGCTGTCGTGGGGTGACAAGCCCTTCGTGCGCGAGGCGCTGGCCCTGCGCGCCGATCTGCCGGCGGAACTGGTGCAGCGGATCATCGACACGCAGAGCGCCAGGGCCATCACCGCGCTCGCCTGGCGCGCGGGGCTGTCCATGCGCTGCGCCCGGCTGCTGCAGCTGAAAGCAGGATTGCCGCCGCCCAAGCTGCTAAATGCCCGGCATGGGGTGGATTACCCGATGAATGAGGCAGAGATGCGCTGGCAACTGGGGCTGTTCGGGGTGGAGTAGGGTCCAGTCAGGGCGCGACCACGCCACCCGTCCTATTCATCAAACGTGCGCAAGGCAGCCGGGGCGCCTTTCAGGTGCTTGACCAGCAGGCTGACGATTTCCTCCATCTGGGTGCGGACTTTGTCCAGTTCCATGGAGGTCTTGTCGTCAAGTGCTGCTTCCATCAGCATCATGTCGAAATCATTCAGCAGGCTTTGCAGGCTTTCATGCTCCGCCTCCAGAATGTCATAGGCGCCCAGCGCATGGATCAGCAGTTCGGGCGGATCGCGGAAGAAGGTCAGGCTCATGCGCGTGAAGCTGGTGATGGAGCGCAGGCGCATACGGATCAGCCAGCCGCGCAGGTCGGCAGGCACGCCCCGGTTGGGGGCTTCTTCGGCCTTGTCGGTGATGGTGAAGATCAGGGCCTGGATTTCAAGATAGCGGGCGCGCGCCTTCTTGAAATCGGGGAAGGTCGCCAGTTTCACCCCTTCCTGCTTTTCAAACAGGCTGACGGCACCGGCCAGCGATTGCGACAGATGCCGCAATACCGTTGCCCGCTGTGCCGCATCCTGTTCGTAACGCATGAATATCCCCGTGTGCCTCAACCTTTACAATGTCGCGCACTCTATCGATGGATGGCAAGCAGCACCACCATACCTTAAGGATGGCACCGAAAGGCCGGCCCCCGCCGAAAGCGAGGGGGCAGCCCCCGCATCCCCGT
>JAEMSB010000751.1 GCA_016463045.1 Niveispirillum sp. | reverse complement strand
GTTTTGCATTTCAGACGGCGCCCGCCTGTGATCAGCCGCGGCTCTTGAAGCTGCGCAACTGGCTGTTCAGCTGCATGGCCAGCGTGCTCATCCGGCTGGTCGCTTCGTTATAGCGGGCGGTGATTTCCGGGGTGAAATTGCCCTTCGCCTCCGCTTCCAGGCAGGACAGAAACTCCTGCGTCTCCACGATATAGGCCTTCACGGCGTCCTGGGCCTGGTTCATCTCAGCCGGCGCCGCGGTGGCGCCATCGGGCACGGAGGGGGCGTTGTTGATGGCGCAGGCGGCAAAGGCGGGTGCCGGCAGCAGCGCCAGGGAGGCCAGCAGCAGGGCGGAACGGGTCTTGGTCAGCATATGGCGGTCTCCTCTTTCATGCCGCGTCGCAACATGTCTTCCAGTATGTTGTGTAAAGACGATGCCATATTGAGGAGGAAACGCAATGGTTTGAGCTTTTACTTTTGTGCATTGCAACCAACATAAGCTATGCACGAACAACTGTCACAATTCTGTATATTTTGTACTCTGAAGGCACCGATATCATTAGATAATTACCCCGCATTCGAGATAACTTCCAAGTGCCCATTTTCTCAACACTTATGAGCCTTTCGGCGACGCAGACCGCACAAATTCGCGCCCCACATCTGTCGTTACCGCACCTTCCGCAGTGCGGCATGAGCGCTTATGTCTGCGGCCAGGGGCGAGACATCAGAAATTACAGGAATACCCATCGTGAAGACCAAACTGTTGATGGCGGTTGCCGCCATGCTGCTCGCCGCCACTGGTGCCGCCCGTGCCGAAGATGGTCCCTATGTCGCTGCTTCCGTCGGTGCCTTTGTCGGCAATGACTATACGCATGCGAAGACCTGGAAGACCGCCAAGGGCAACGCTGACAAGAAATACGCCAGCACCATCGCCGCCGGTTACCGGCTGGACGATTTCCGCTTCGAACTGGAAGGCGGCTTTGGTCGTCTGGCCGATATCACGGGGACCAAGTCCGCAACCGTGACCCAGCCCAATGGCGATCTGTCCATGTGGACGGCGCTGGCCGGCGCCTATTACGACATTCCCGTCACCAAGAAGTACCAGCCCTATGTTGGCCTGGGCGGTGGTGTTGCCGACTTGAAGAATGACAGCAGCCTGCTGGTCGTCAAGGAAGGCACCCACGGCGCGCTGTTCGCCGAGGCTGGCCTGAACATGGTGGTCTGGGATGGTCTGACCGTTGCTCCCGGCTATCGCTACCTGTGGGTGGATGCCAAGGGTGGTGGGTCCGATTATGTCACCAGCCACATCGTGAAGCTGACGGCCCGCGCCAGCTTCTGATGAAGTAAAGCCTGCCCCCCAGGGTGGTGAAAGCCACCCCGGGGGGCAGGGATGCAAGCCCCTGTGGTGATTCCCCTTTTCACGCGGGCCGTTCGGGTCTATATACCCATCATCTTTATCCCATACGGACCGGCCAGCGACCGTCGTTGGCAGGCTGGTCTGCTTTGCGGGTGGGCCTTTGGCCCGCCTTTTTGTTTATCTGGGCTCCGCTTATCCGGCATCGCGCCGGGCGGCGGGTGGAGTTGGAACGCGAATGGACGTGCTGGAACGCATCGGTGGCATCATCACCCCCTCGGTCGAGGCCATGGGGTATGAGATCGTGCGCCTGCAGATTTCCGGTGGTGAGCGCCCGACCTTGCAGATCATGGCAGACCGCACCGATGGCGGGGCCATGACGGTCGAAGATTGCGCCGACATCAGCCACGCCGTCTCCGCCCTGCTGGACGTGGAAGACCCGATCACCTCGGCCTACACGCTGGAGGTATCCAGCCCCGGCATCGACCGGCCGCTGACCCGCCTGAAGGATTTCGAGCGGTTCAAGGGCCTGGAGGCTCGCATCGAGACCCAGATGCCGATGGATGGGCGCAAGCGTTTCCGCGGTACGCTCTACGGGGTCGAAGGCGA
>JAEMSB010000750.1 GCA_016463045.1 Niveispirillum sp. | reverse complement strand
CGCACCACCTGACCTTCGGGATCATAGATCTCGCTGTTGGTGGTGATGCGGTCGAAATCCATTTCGACCGAAACCTGCGCCTGCACGCGGCCCTGGCCGACGGAGCGGCCCAGCAATTCCTCAATAGTCTGGGTCAGTTCGCGTTCACGTGCCAGACGCCGTTCTTCCGCGCTGGCGGCAATGGCCTCCGGCGTGTTGGGGCGCAGGCCGCGCGACAGCAGATTGCCCTTGTCATCCAGGATGGAGACGTTGGCCGGCTCCATCTGCGGTACGGCGGTCGCCACCAGCTGCTGGATGGCCGCGACCTGTTCCTTGGACAGAGGTTTACCCGGGCGCAGTTTCAGCAGGACAGAGGCGGTGGCCGTCTGGGCCTGTCGCGCGAACAGTTCACGCTTGGGCAGCACCAGATGCACGCGGGCATTCTGCACCTGCTGCAAGGTCTGGATGGAGCGGACAAGCTCACCTTCCTTGGCGCGCAGCTGCTGCATCTGTTGCTGAAAGGCGGTGGTGCCCAGGCCTTCCGGCTGATTGAAAATCTCGTTGCCGACATTGCCGCCGCTGGGGATGCCCTGCTGCGCCATCATCATGCGCAGGCGGCCCACCTGCTCGGCCGGCACCTCGATCCGCGTGCCGTCGGGTGACGCCTTGTACGGGATCTGCTGTGCTTCCAGCTGCTGCACGATGGCGCCGCCATCGGCGGGCGACAGGTCGCTATACAGAAGCGACAGGGTCGGTGTCGACCATTGCCCCGCGAAGAAGACGATGGCGCCGATGGTGACAAGCACGGCGGCCCCGATCCCCGCCAGGCGCAGGGTGCCGAGATTCCGCAAGGTTTGCAGAAACGACTCCACGTGGATCATCTCCTGTCAGGCGAGGGCACTTTGGGGCACAAAATACTAGCGTTTTCCCGCCTTTACGAGGTGCTTTGCATCCGGATCGTGAAGTTTGGCGGTGTCAACTGGGCAATTTTTGCCCGATTCGCTGGCACTGTGACATGAAAAGCACGCCTCATGCAATGTACAAGAGGGATAGATGCAGGTGGCTTTGCGGAATGCAAAAAGCCCTGCCCCTGTCCCGGTTTGATGGGAAAGAAGCAAGGGCGGTGCCAGGATGGGGCGTTTCAGGGTTGGGAGAACCATTCCCTGGTCGCGGCATCCGCCGGATAGAACAGCTCCACCCGCAGGTTCTGCAGCCCGGCGTCCAGCGGCGTGCCCACCATGGCAATGATGGAAAATAGCGACAGGCGCACGCCATCCTTGTGGAAGCGGGTGTAAAGGGTGGGGGCATCGGGCAGCCCGTCCCCAAATGGCGCGCCCAGCGCGGCCAGGGCGGGGTCGGCCAGCAGATCGGCGAAAGGGTCTGCGCCCACGGCCTGTACCGGGTACTCCAGCAGGGCCTCCGCCTTGATGCGGCGGATCATCCAGGCCGCGACCTCCGCCCAGTTTTCTACCATGCCCCGCATGTCCGGGGACAGCAGCAGGCGGACAAGATTGGGATTGGGCAACTGGGTGATGGCCGGACCGGCCAGGAAGCCCAGAAGGCGTTGTGCCCCGGCATTGGCCTGGATCAGATTATAGTGCCGGTCCACGACGACGGCGGGAAAGGGTGACTGCGTTTCCAGCATATGGGTGATGGCGGCCTTCACCGGCGCCATTTCAGGGGCGTCCAGGGGGGAGCTGTCCCAGGCGGGGGCGAAGCCGGCAGCCAGCATCATGGCGTTCTGGTGCCTCAGCGGCACCGACAGGGCGGTGGCCAGTTGCAGCACCATCCCGCGTGAGGGCCGCGACCGCCCCGATTCCAGGAAGGACAGATGCCGCTGGCTGGTATTGCAGCTCAGCGCCAGATCCAGCTGGCTCAACCCCCGCGAGGCGCGCCAGCGCTTCAGCAGCGGGCCGAAAGCCTCGGCATTGTTGATGCGGCGACGGGGGACGGGCTGGCGGGT
>JAEMSB010000235.1 GCA_016463045.1 Niveispirillum sp. | reverse complement strand
GGCCATAGGCGCTGGCATAACCCTCTACCATCGCAAAATAGCTGTCCTGGTCGCAGGCATGGAAGCCCAGCCAGAGGCCGAACCGGTCAGACAGGCTGATCTTTTCCTCCACCGCCTCTGACGGGTTGATGGCCGTGGACCGCTCATTCTCGATCATGTCGCGCGGCATCAGGTGGCGGCGGTTGGAGGTGGCGTAGAGCACGACATTATCGGGCCGCCCCTCGATCCCGCCTTCCAGCAGTGCCTTCAACGACTTGTAGTCGCCATCATCGTGGCTGAAGGACAGGTCGTCGCAGAACAGGATGCAGCGACGGTCCGACGCGCGCAGCACCTCCAGCAGCTTCCCCAGCGTCGGGATATCGTCGCGGTGGATTTCCACCAGCGCCAGGGAGACCGGCGCATCGCGGTTCACCCTTGCATGCACCGCCTTGACGATGGAGCTTTTGCCCATGCCACGGGCACCCCAGAGCAAGGCATTGTTGGCCGGCAGGCCGCGCGCGAAACGCGTGCTGTTCTCCAGCAACTGTGCCTTCTGCCGGTCGATGCCCTTCAGCAGGTCGTAATCGACATAGGCAACGCGGGCCACGGGCGTAAGGGACAAGGTATCGGCATGCCAGACGAACGCGTCGGCAGCAGACAGGTCACCAGTGGCCCGTGCCGGCGGGGCCAGACGGTCCAGGGCGTCGGCGATGCGGGACAGAAGGGGCAGGATATCCTGGTCAGCCATGTCGGTCGGTCGCTCGAAAGTTCAGTGGTACCCCTTGTGCGCGGCGGCGGGCGGGGCCAGATGTGGTGCCCGCACGCTATCACGGGGTCTGTGCCGTGCCGAAGCCCGCTTGCCGCATGGCAGAAGGCCGGTTTCGGTTGCAACGGCCCCGCTGGCTTGTATAGTCCCCGCATCCGGCGTCGCCGGGCTTTGAAGAATTTGAGGAGCAGTTGATGTTCATTTCCACGGCCTATGCCCAGGCCGCTGCCGGTGCGCCGGGTGGCGGCATGGAATCCCTGATGTCGCTGGCCCCGCTGGTGCTGATCTTCGTCGTCTTCTATTTCCTGCTGATCCGTCCGCAGCAGAAGAAGCTGAAGGAGCACAAGGCGATGCTGGAGGCACTGCGCCGGGGTGACAAGGTCGTGACCGGCGGCGGCATCGTCGGCACCATCGTGAAGGTTGCCGATGACGAGGCGACGGTGGAAATCGCCGAAAATGTCCGCGTCCGCGTCCTGCGCTCTACCATCACCACCGTCCTGGCCAAGACCGAGCCGGCCAAGGTGGACGAGAAGTAATCGCCCAATACGTCGTTACCGACGGAAAAGCAAAAACCCCGATCCGGGCATGATGCCTGGATCGGGGTTTTCTTTTGGGCTGCTGGAACGGCGTTCACCGCGCCATCAGCCGGCACTTCATCCGGTAAAAGCCGCCCCCGGACTTTCGACCGGGGGCGATCTTCATCAGAACGTCTTAGACACGTTCACGTAAACGCGACGGCCGTAGAAGTCGTAACCGGAATAGATCGGCGAGTTGCCAACACGGCTATAGGAAGCCTTGGAACCCGTCAGACCCGACGAAATCTTCGGCGGCTCCTTGTCGAAGGCGTTACGCACGCCAACCGTCATGCCCCAGTCGTCGGTCTTGTACTGAACCGAGAAGTGGTGCAGGTCGTAGGACGGAACCTTGGCGATACGAGGGTCCGTGGCCGGGTTCAGGCCCAGAAGCTCGTAGCTGTCCATGCTGGCGATCCACTCGAAGCCGTAACGGAACTTCCAGTTTTCATACCGGTAGGTCAGGTCGGCGTTCAGCGTGTATTCCGGCGTGTTCAGGGTGCCGTTGTACTCATCATAGGGCTGATCCGGGAAGGTCTTGCTCTTCTGCTTGAAGAACTGGGTCAGCTGGCCGTTGATGGTCACATCGCCCGGGCCCACTTCCGTTTCGTACCGGATGTTGTAATCCAGGCCGGTGGTGATGGACGAAGCGATGTTCGTGTAGCTGTCGGAGATGATCAGACGATTGGTACCGGCCTCACGCGCCGACACCAGACGGCACAGCGGTGCGCCACTGCGGAACTCAACCGAGCTGTAGCAACGGCCCAGGATTTCGGTACCACCGATACGGGTGACCGAGTTGTCGATCTTGATGTCGAAATAGTCCAGAGCGAACGAGAACTCACCCATGCCATCTGGCAGTTCCGGCTGGATCACCGTACCGATGGCAAAGTTCTCGGACGTTTCGGCCTCAACGCCGTTCGCACGACCACCACCGGAATTGACCTGAACCGACTGGGTCGCCTGGTAGTTCGGGGACAAACCTTCAGACGCGCAATTCGCCCTGACGTTGGCACCCACACCGGCGGCGCCATAGTTGTTGCAGGGGTCAGCCTGCGACGACAGGAAGCCCGACGTGGTACCCAGGTACTGTTCGTACAGCGCCGGAGCGCGGAACGAGGTGCCGAAGGTGGAGCGGATGGCCATCCACTTGGCCGGACGGTAGTTACCGCCAACCTTGTAGGTCCAGTCCGAACCATAGCTGTCATACTCGGTGTAACGGCCCGAACCGGTGAAGGTCAGTTCTTCGACCAGAGGCAGGTCCTTCAGCAGTGGAACTTCCACTTCGCTGAAGATTTCATACACATTGTCCTTGCCGCGCGTCGGGGCCGACGTCGTCAGGTTCAGCAGGTTGCCAGCGACCGAGTTCGGGTCCGGCGTATCGTTGATCTTCGATTCACGATATTCCGCACCGATGGCCATCTGCACCATGCCGGCCGGCAGTTCGAAAATCGGGCCATCCATGTTCAGGGTGGCCGTGTTCTCGCGGAACGTCGTGTTACCCACGACGTCGCGGAACATGTAGTTCACCCAGTCCTGCGGCAGAACGCCACCGATGGTCTGGCTGTTCAGCACCGGAGCCGGGATGCAGTTTTCGGCCGGATTGGTCAGGTTCACGGCACAGGTGACACCAACACCATTGGCACCCGGACGAACCAGAGCGCTATTGAAGCCAGCCGGAGCCGTGACGACGTTGACCGAATTGCGGGTCTTGTCGGTCAGGAACGACTGCTGCTTGTAGCTGCCTTCGGAATCGGCATGGGTGACGTTGAAATCGTAGCGCCAGTTCGGTACGAACTTCAGATCGCCACGGATACCGCCAGTACCCTTGTAGAACTCAACTTCCTGCTCCGACTTATCATTGCCGAAGCCGATGAAGGCGCGCAGGCCATTGCCGGTGTGCAGCAGCGAACCGAAATTGGCACCACGGCCCTGCAGATTGGCCGGGACCAGCGGGCTGGTCTGCGAATAGTCCAGGGACAGCTGCCGGTAGCCAGTCTGCCAGGATTCACGACGGTTATACAGGAACTCGGCATAAACCTCGGCGGCACCTTCCTCGTCCAACTCATAGGAGGCTTGGCCGAAGAAGTTGTAGGTCTTGACAGGGGACAGCAGCGAGCGGTTCAGCGTGCGCGGGTCGAACGTGTCGCGGACGTTGAGGTTGTTCGCACCACCGCCCACACCTTCAAAGCCCGGCAGGCCCGTGGTGACGGCGGCGTTCGGACGCCAGCGATTGAAGGCAGTGCCCACGGAACCCGGGGCGCCGACACCCGTGATATTGGCGGTACCCAGCGTGTTGATGGTCACGCCGTTGGAGCCGGTGCCGGTGATTGGGTAGCACTTCGGCTGGCCCGTGATCGGATCAACGAAGTCAACGGAGGCGCCAGTGGTCGGGTTGCGCTGGTAATCCAGATTGCACCGCGTCCAGTCACGGTCGGCCAGCGTCAGGTTCATCTGCTGGTAGTATTCCAGCGAACCGGCGACCTGCCAGCGGTCACCCGAGGTGCCGCCGACGATGGAGGCGCGGGCCTGCTCGCCACCCTCATCGAACGGGCGGGTGAACTGGCCTTCGGCCGTCACGCCATCGATATCCGTCTGGGTCACGATGTTGATAACGCCCGCGATGGCGTCCGAACCATAGATCGAGGAGGCGCCTTCGCGCAGAATCTCGATGCGGTCGACAATGGCATTCGGCAGGGTATTCAGGTCGGTGGCGCCCACCGAACCACGCGTGCCCGACGGCATGACGCGGCGACCGTTGATCAGCACCAGCGTACGACCGGAACCCAGGCCGCGCAGCGAAACGGAGTTCGCGCCGGGACCGCCATTGGTGACAAAGCCGCCAAAGGCGTTGTTCAACTGACCGGAACCGCTGGTCACGCCGCTCTGCTGCAGCAGGTCACCGGTGGAAACCATGCCTGCCAGCACGCTTTCCTCACGGTTGATCACCTGCACCGGCGAGGGCGAGTTGAACACGTCGCGGCGCAGGCGCGAGCCCACCACCACGATTTCCTTCAGCGACTCTGCCTCGCTGCTGGCCTGGCTGCTCTGCGCCATGGCCGGGAACGAGGTCAGGACCATCGCTGCGGCGCCCGTCAATAGAGCCGTCCGCAGGGTGCCAGACTTGGAAACCCGATAGTTCGTCATCTCTCAGCATTCCTTTTTGATTTTCGTTGGACCTTTGGGCCCATGCGGACATGCCACAGGGTCCGATACCCCGACCCAACGTATGAACAGTTAAAAATCCAGCTGCCGTTGTGGACAAGAGTGCTTGCATCAACGATACGTATTTGGGCAAAAGTGTTGCATTATTGCATATGATAGGAATTTAAACGTCACAATCGTTTCAATTTTGTCACTTCCTGCGTAACTTTTGAACGATTAAAAACTTCAACAGTTAATCAATGTTTCTGACATGTAACTGACATAATAACACATTGAATATGTGAAAAGGCGACCATGCAGAAAATCGATCAGAGTCTCTGATTATTCGCCTGCGCGCATCAATTGAATTTTCTTTTATCGCCTGCCGGCCAAGCTGCACCGTCACAGCAGGAACAGCGTCGCCAGACCCAGAAATGATAGGAAACCGACAACGTCGGTGATCATCGTCAGGAACACGCCCGACGCGACGGCGGGGTCAATCTTCATCCGGTCCAGCAGGAACGGGATAAGGCCGCCGAACAGACCGGCACAGATCAGATTGATGATCATGGCCCCGGCAATGACCAGACCGATGATGGAATGACCAAACCAGAAATAGGTGATGCCGCCGACAATACCGGCCAGGGCCATACCGTTCATCAGGCCTACCAGCACTTCCTTGCCGATCACGCGGGCGGCGTTGGAGGTAGTCAGTTCCTTGGTGGCAAGCGCGCGAACCGCAACAGTCAGGGCCTGGGTGCCGGCATTGCCGCCCATGCTAGCCACGATGGGCATCAGGGCGGCGAGCGCCACAACATGGGCAATTGTGGTGGTGAACTGATTGATCACGGTCGCGGAGATCAGGGCCGTGACCACGTTGAAGGCCAGCCAGCGGAAGCGTGACCGCGCCGTGGAAAGGACGGCACGATACAGGTCGTCCTCACCAACGCCGCCCATGGCCAGCATGTCGGCCTCGGCTTCCTCCTCGATCACGTCCACGACGTCATCGACGGTAATGACACCCAGCAGACGACCGCCCTTATCCACTACCGGGGCAGATACCAGACCATAATTGCGGAACAGGCGCGCCACCTCTTCCTGGTCCATGGTGACCGGAATGCGGTGAATATCCTCGTGCAGAATATCGGCCAGCTTCACGCCACGCTTGGCACGCAGGACGCGGGACAGCGGTACGGAGCCGATGACCCGATGCATGGGGTCCACAACGAAGATGTCGTAAAACTGCTCCGGCAGATCGCTTTCGTCGCTGGTTGCAGCAGCACGCAGATAATCCAGAAGGCCGCCGACGGTCCAGAATTCCGGCACGGACACGAATTGCCGGCCCATCAGGCGTCCGGCGGAATATTCCGGATAGGTTAGCCCCTCCTCCACCAGCGCCCTGGCCTCGGGCGGCAGATTGGAAAGGATGGATTGCTGAGACTCCTCGTCCAAGTCCTGGATCACGTCGACGGCGTCATCGGTGTCCAGTTCAGCGACAGCCGCGGCCAGGGCCTTCGGCTCCAGCCGCTCCACAACCTCGTCACGCAGGTCGATGGAAAGATAGGCCAGGATCTCTGCATCGAACTGCGGTCGCAGCAGCGCGATCAGCAGCTCACGCCGATCTTCATCAGCCTGTTCCAGCAGATCGGCAATATCGGACGGATGCAGTTCGGCCAGAGCCATTGCGGCGCTTTGGGCGTCGCCGGCATCCAGAAAATCCGAAATCTCATGCATCTGCGCCCGCTCAGGCTCCTGCACCTTAAAACCCCACCCTCAATCGCTCCCGCACCAATGTCTGCCCCTCAGGGCGTATCCGGAAAATGTGCAGCGGCCAGTTCACGAAGCGCTGCATCCGGCAAGGCCGCCTTGGAGGCGACCATCCACAGTTCGAAGAATGGGTATCCGCGCGATATGCCCGCAATCGCCTGGAACCCAGCGTCCTTCAACGCCTCTGCAAGACTGTCACGGGTGAAACCGGTGCGGTGGGCCATGAACTGGTTACCCGCTGCCAGTGACTGCCGATGGCCATACAGCATGTCGATGGCAGAGATCGGCCCGGCGGGCGATTCTGCAAAAGGCTGCATCAGTTGGCCTTTTGCCACCAGGGCCGCAATACCCTGCAAATCGGGACAGGTGATTATCAGGAACCCGTCAGGCGTCAGGACCCGTAGGCATTCGGCAAGGGCGACAGGTACCTCGTGCGGGTAATGGTGTTCGAGGCTGTGGGAGGAGTAGATGGCATCCATGCTGCCGGATGCAATCATGTCCATCTTGATCATCGATCCGACAATATCCGGCCCGACACTCGGGTCGATGTCGAACCGCACCTCCTGCCAGCCGTCACCGGCGAAGGCTCTGGTCGTGTTATGACGCAGCTTGATGCCGCATCCGGCATGAAGGAATCGCTTCAAACCAAACGTCATACCCATAAAATCCCAGAAGGTGGAATGGAACGGGCCGCTGGATAGCGGCCCGCTTAAAGGGGTTCAACGCTCCAGTGCGGTAGCTGGGCTGTGCATCTGTGCGTCAATGACGGCCAGGGCCGACATGTTGACGATGCCGCGCACTGTAACCGACGGCGTCAGGATATGCGCGGGCTTGGCGGTACCCAGCAGCACGGGACCGACCGTCAGGCCATCGCCCAGCACCTTCAACAGGTTGAAGG
>JAEMSB010000749.1 GCA_016463045.1 Niveispirillum sp. | reverse complement strand
ATCACATAGGGGAGAACCACGGACAGCTCACGGGTTCCCGGTTCATCACCAATTCGCCCTCGAAGTGGGGAGGACTTCAACGATTCCGCCGCTGCGCTCAACTTCGCCACCATGCGTGCGGCGGCATGCGGATTAAACTCGCCGATGTAATCCGCAATTCGGCCCACGTCGATGATCGCTTTACGGCGCCAGATCACGGCGACCACAGGGATTGCCCTTTACAGCCGACGTGCCTCTGGCATCTCGGCTTTCAAGTCACCTGCCGCCAGCTTTTCCAGCCAGACCGCAACCTCTTCATGGGGAAGGCCATAAGGGTCTGCCAGGGACTCCGCGACAGCTGCCTTCAACGCGTCCCGCTCCGCTGCAGTCCGGCCACTCACACCACAATCCTCATCCCGGTTCAGCAGCGTCATGGTGGCACCCGCAATCTCTCCATCTCATAATCTTGCATTAATCCGGTTGTGTTTCAACCTGCGTCCACGCCCTACGCCGCCCGTGCATTCCCGCCCCGTCCGCACTGCCGTTTACGCCTTGGGCTGCGGGGCTTATATAAGACATCATGACGATACCGTTTTTGAAGATGCACGGGCTTGGCAATGACTTTGTGGTCATCGACGCCCGCACCCGGCCTGTCCCCCTGACGGCGGCCCACGCGCGCGCCATTGGTGACCGCCGTCGTGGCGTGGGGTTTGATCAGTTGATCCTGATCGAGCCGCAGCAGGATCGGGCTGCCGACATTTTCATGCGTATCCTGAACCCCGATGGCAGCGAGGCGGGGGCCTGCGGCAACGCCACGCGCTGCGTCGCGTCGCTGGTGGGCAAGGGCCTGGGCCGGGATGAGCTGGTGATCCAGACCATTTCCGGACTGCTGCGCTGCTGGCTGCATGCCGATGGCACCGTTACGGTCGATATGGGGCCGGCGCGGCTGGATTGGCAGCAGATCCCCGTGGCGGAGGCGTGCGACACCCTGCACCTGCCGGCCGCTGCCGGTCCGCTGTCTGACGGTGTCGGCGTGAATATGGGCAATCCGCATGCGGTGCATTTCGTGCCGGATGCAGAGGCGGTGGACCTGACCCAATGGGGTCCGCAGCTGGAGCGCCACCCCTTCTTCCCCGACCGCGCCAATATTGAGGTGGTGAGCGTCACCGGCCCCGCGTCGGTGCGTATGCGTGTCTGGGAACGCGGCGCGGGTATCACCGATGCCTGTGGTTCGGGGGCCTGCGCCGTCGGCGTGGCCGCCATCCGCCGGGGTTTGGTCCAGGGTCGCCGGGTCGCCGTCACGCTGGATGGCGGTGTGCTGAATATCGAATGGCGGGACGATGGCCATGTCCTGATGACGGGGCCTGTCGCCACCTCCTTTGCCGGGACCTTGGGACCGGAATTGCTGGGCCCCGAACTGCTTGGAGAGACGCTGTGAGCGTCGATACCAGTCTGGCCGAGGCCGAGCATGTGCATGAAAGCGGCGAGGGCGGCCCACCGGAAGTGACCGGCGGGGCGGGGGAGCCGACGCTGGTTACGTTCGGTTGCAGACTTAATGCGTATGAGTCCGAAGTGATGCGCACGCATGCGCGACAAGCCGGGCTCGATGATGTGGTCATCGTCAATACCTGCGCCGTAACGGCAGAGGCTGAACGGCAGGCGCGGCAGACCATTCGCCGCCTGCGCCGCGAACGGCCGGGATCAAAGATCATCGTCACCGGCTGTGCCGCGCAGGTCAGCCCGGAAAAGTTCGCCGCCATGGGCGAGGTTGACCATGTGCTGGGCAATGACGCCAAGCTGACCGCCGCCCCCTGGGCCGAGTTCGGCACGGGTCAGGCCGAACGCGTCGTCGTCAACGATATCATGAGCGTGAAGGAAACCGCCGGCCACCTGATCCAGGGGATGGAGGGGCGGGCGCGGGCCTTTGTGCAGGTACAGAATGGCTGCGACCATCGCTGCACCTTC
>JAEMSB010000234.1 GCA_016463045.1 Niveispirillum sp. | reverse complement strand
CCACAGCAGCCTATCCGAATTTTGCGCCCACCAGCCTTGGGCGTAAGGATGATTTCGTCGATTATTCCGGTTCCGTCAGCTACAAGGTGACGAACGGCACCATGCTCTATGCCAGCTATGCTACGGGCAGCAAGGGCGGCGGTTTCCAGGCATCTCCAAGCACAATCGCGACCGCCGAGTTCGGTGACGAAGGGGCGAAGACCTTGGAACTGGGCGCGAAGTTCAGTTTCGGACGCGGCACAACCTTCAATGTCGCCCTGTTCCAAACCCGCATCGCCGATTATCAGATCGCCATCAATACCGGTGCTGGCTTCGTGGTCCGCAACGACCAGATACAGTCGCGCGGCGCGGATGCGGAATTGAGCGTGGCGTTGACCCAAGACCTGACCTTCAGCACCAGCGTCACCTATGCCGATGTGGAGAAACGCGGCACGTTGCCGGCCAATTCCATCTCCACCATCCCGTTCGCGCCGAAACTGACCGGTGTGGCGCAGGTCAGCTACGATACGTCGCTGAACGATAATTTTTCTCTGAACGCCAACGCGTTCGTGGAATTCCGGACCAGGCAGCACATCATCGACCTGGCAAATGCCGTGATCCCCACTTCCGATGGCTATGCCAAGCTGAACCTGCGCGTCGGCCTGGCACATGATCCGTCGGGCGTGGAACTGGCGCTGGTGGGCAAGAACCTGACGGACAAGCGGGTGGTCAATTATGGCTACAACGCCTTTGCGCAGGCCGGGGCCGCCATCATCTCCACCGACCCGTCGCGGACCATCGGTCTGCAGGTCTCCATCCGGCATTGACGGGGGAAGGGGGATGGCGATGGTCCTGACCGGCGATGGACTGAACCGACGGGAATGGCTGTGCGGTGTGGCCGCCCTGGCGACCGCCGCGTCGCTGCCGGTATCGGCGGCGGCGGGGCCGGCACCGAACATCATCTTCATCATGGCGGACGATCTCGGCTATGCCGACCTCGGCTGCTATGGCGGGCGGATCGTTGCCACCCCCCATATCGACGCCCTTGCCACGGGAGGAGTGCGGCTGACCCAGGCCTATGCTAATTCCTGCGTTTGTTCGCCCACCCGTCTGGCCCTGCTGACCGGGCGATATCAGTACCGTCTGCCGCTGGGTCTGGAAGAACCGCTGACCCGTGCAAAGGTAGGGCTGCCGCCGGATATCGACAGCCTGCCACGCCGGCTGGCAGCTGGCAGCTACCGCACGGCCCTGATCGGCAAATGGCATCTGGGGGAGGACCCGTTTCCTGGTCCGCTGGAGAATGGCTATCAGTCCTTCTATGGCATCAAGAAGGGCGGGGCCGATTATTTCTCCCATCTGGCCTATGGCCAGCCCGTCAAGGATGATGACGGTCTTTTCGACAATCGGGAACGGTCGGGCGATACTGGATACCTGACCGACCTGCTGACCGACCGCGCCGTTGCGGAGATCGCCCAGGCGGGCAGGGGCCGGCAACCCCTGTTCCTCTCTTTGCACTATACCGCCCCGCACTGGCCCTGGGAGGGGCCGGAGGACGAGGCGGTGGCCAGCAGTCTGAGGGATATCCGCCATTATGACGGTGGCAGCCTGAAGACCTACGCCGCCATGCTGTCCAGCCTGGATCGCGGCGTGGGCCGGGTGCTGGCGGCGCTGCGCGATGCGGGAATGAACGGCAACAGCATCGTCATCTTCACCAGCGACAATGGTGGGGAGCGGTTTTCCGATGTCTGGCCCTTGATCGGGATGAAGGGCGAATTGCTGGAAGGCGGCATCCGCGTGCCCTGTATGGTTTCCTGGCCTGGCCACATCGCGCCCGGTATGGTCAGCCGGCAGGTGGCCATCAGCATGGACTGGGCTCCCACGCTCCTTGACGCTGCCGGCCTGTCCGGTTGGACCTGGGATGGGATCAGCCTCCTGGACGCGCTTACGGGCTGCGACGGCGCAACCTCGCGCACCCTGTTCTGGCGTCACCATCAGCATAACCAGATGGCTGTGCGTCACGGCGAGTGGAAATACCTGCGCATCAAGGGGCGGGAGGGGCTGTTCGATCTGGCATCGGACGAACGGGGACGGGCCAACCGCATCACGGCGGAGCCGGCCATCGCTGATGATCTGAAGCGGCGCTTTGCGCAATGGAATGACGGCATGCTGCAATATGCCGACAGCAACTACAGCTATGACGCCGGCGCCCAGGCGATGGACCGGCCTTGAGGGACGCCAGGGAATGACGAAGATAATGGATTTCAACCTCTCCGATCCGGCCTTTGTCGCCGATCCGTATCCCACCTACCGTCGCCTGCGGGACGAGGCACCGGTCTGGCAGGACCCGGACAGCGGCCTGTGGCTGGTCACCCGCTATTCGGGCGTGGAGCGGGCGACCGCGGATTACGCCTCCTTCTCGTCCGCCAAGGGCAATGTCGTTCAGGACAGTCCGACACGCGTGGGCAAGACGCTGGGGTCTATCGATCCGCCCCGCCATGACGAACTGCGCCGGATCATCCAGCGCGGGCTGGGCAATGCCCGGATCGAGGCCATGCTGCCCGGTATCCGCGTCGAACTGGCCGACTGCATGGCGCGGCTTGCCGACAAACGGGAATGCGACTTCATCGCCGATATCAGCCAGCCCATCCTATTCGGCGCCCTGGGCCGCATGCTGGGCCTTGATGCCGCGGCTGCAGCCCGGGCCACGGAACTGACCAAAGGCCTGTTCCATCAGGATGACGGTCCCATGGGATCGATCCTGCAGCCGGAAACCTTCATGGAGATTGCCCGCTTCCTGCGCGAACAACTGGATAACCGCAGGGGCGAACGCGGCGATGATTTGATCTCCATTCTGCTGAACGCCAAGGAGGATGGCGCGCCGTTAAGCGATGAAGAGATCGTGGCCAATGTCTCCACGGTGCTGATGGCAGGCAATGCCTCCATCGGGCATTTCCTCCCCAATGTCATGCATGCGCTTTGGCGTCATCCTGACCAGCGGCGAATGCTGCGGGACGATCCAGCCCGCATTCCCGCCGCGATCGACGAGGCGGTGCGCTGGGACACCTCCACCCAATGCTTTGCCCGCCAGGTGGTGCAGGAGACGGAGATTGACGGCACGCGGATCCCCGCCGACAGCCGCGCCATCATTTTCTACGCGTCAGCCAACCGCGACGAGCGGGTGATACCCGATCCCGATCGCTTCGACATCACCCGTGCCCGCGTGCGCCATTTCGGCTTTGGCATCGGGCCGCATTTCTGTGCCGGTGCCGATACCGCACGCCTGATGCTGAAGGAAATCATGCGGGAATTGCTGCCTTACCTGGGCGACTACGAATTGGATGTGCGTAACGCCAAACGAGTAGGCCACATCATGGTCAGGGGCTTCGCCAACCTCCCCATTTCCTGGTGAGCGATCAGTTCGGACGAACAACGGAGGCAGGCGACATGGACGTGAACGGGGTTGCCGCCATCGCGACGGGCGGGGCATCGGGGCTTGGTGGCTCTACGCACGGACATCATGATCAGAGTGGCGCCGCGATGACCGCTCCCCCGCTGATATTGGAACGAAAGGGCAGCGTTATGCGGCTGGAGCTGAACCGACCGCGGGCCGGTAACAGCATCAGCCTCTCCATGGCCCAGGCACTGATGAGCGCGGCCATCCAATGTGACGAGGATGATGACATCCGCTGCGTTTTGCTGACCAGTCGCGGACGGCTGTTCTGTGCGGGTGGCGACGTCGCGGAGTTCGCGGCGGCGGGGCAGGGGATCGGTGCCGATCTGAAGCAGGTGACAGCCTGCCTGCATGCGGCGGTGGTTCGGTTCCAGCGAATGGCCAAGCCGCTGGTCGTGGCCGTCAACGGCCCTGCAGCCGGTGCGGGTTTCAGCCTTGCTGTCGCCGGTGACATTGTACTGGCTACAGCCGACGCGCGTTTCATCGCCTCCTACGGGGCGCTGGGCTACACGCCGGACGGGGGCCTGTCCTGGCTGTTGCCGCGTCTCGTGGGGATGCGGCGCGCGCAGGAGATATTGCTGGTCAACCGTGCCATCCACGCGGAAGAGGCCGTCTCCATCGGCCTGGCCACGCGTCTGGTGCCGGCAGCGGACCTGGCCGAAGTCGCGATGCGACAGGCCACGGACCTGGCCGCCGCCGCGACCGGCGCAATAGGCCATACGCGGGCATTGCTTGCCCAGTCGTTCGACACGTCGCTTGAAGCCCAGCTTGAAGCCGAAGCGCGGGCGATCGCCGCCAGTGCCAGGACGGCGCATGGGCGCGAAGGCGTCGCTGCTTTCCTGGCCAAGCGGCTGGCGTGCTTCGCCGGCTGAACGGGCGATGATCTGATTTACCGGCAGAAGGAAAATGGAAATGCCCATTTTGATTGTGGTGACGCGCGACGGTGCGGAGCGCGAAATCGAGGGACGTGTCGGCCTGTCAGTGATGGAGAACATCCGTGACCAGGGTTTTGACGAATTGCAGGCATTGTGCGGCGGCAGCTGTTCTTGTGCCACCTGCCATGTCTATGTCGATCCAGCCAGCGCCGGGAGCGTGCCACCCACCAGCGAGGACGAGAACGACCTGCTTTGCGGGTCCGACGCGCGCAACGAGACTTCGCGGCTTTCCTGCCAGATAAGGTTCAGCACCGCGATGGACGGGTTGCGCGTGACCATCGCCCCGGAAGATTGACGACAAATCAGGAGCGGGAGAGCGCCATGCAGCATAGTGACATCATCATCGTCGGTACCGGGCATGCCGGTGCGCAGACGGCCCTGCTGCTGCGCCAGCGCCATTACGCGGGCTCCATCCTGATGCTGGGGGAGGAGGCCGATCCACCCTATGAACGTCCCCCCTTGTCGAAGGACTACCTGGCTGGGGAAAAGCCGCTTGACCGCATCCTCCTGCGCCCGGTCGCCTTCTGGGCGGAACGGGAAGTTGATTTGCGGCTGGGCCGCCGCGTCGTGGTGGTCGATCCCATCCTTCGGCAGATCCGGACCGATAATGGCGAGGTTTATGCATATGAGACCCTGGTCTGGGCGGCGGGCGGCCATGCGCGGCCTCTTTCCTGCCCAGGCCACGACCTGGCGGGCATCCACATGATCCGTACCCGTGTCGATGTGGATCGCTTGCGTGCGGAACTGCCCGGTACAGACCGTGTGGCCGTGATCGGTGGCGGCTATGTCGGGCTTGAGGCGGCAGCGATCCTCGTGAAAGCTGGCAAACAGGTGACGGTGATTGAGGCGCAGGACCGTGTTCTGGCCCATGTCGCAGGAGAGCCACTTTCCCGCTTCTATGAACGGGAGCATCGCTCGCATGGCGTGGACCTGCGGCTGGGGGCGACCGTGTCCGGAATCGTGGGCAGGGATGGCAGGGCCACGGCTGTCAAACTTAGCGACGGTACCGAAGTGCCGGCGGACATGGTCGTGGTCGGCATCGGCATCGTTCCGGCTGTGGAACCCCTGTTGGCGGCGGGGGCGACAGGCGGCAACGGTATCGATGTCGATGGCCTGTGCCGTACTAGCCTGGCCGGCATCCATGCCATCGGTGATTGCGCGGCGCAGGTAAGCACCTATGCCGATGGCACCCGATTAAGGATCGAGTCCGTCCAGAACGCCATGGAGCAGGCCGCCATCGTTGGCCGGCACCTCACGGGTGCGGAGGAGGCCGTCGTCGGCGTCCCCACATTCTGGTCTAACCAATACGATTTGCGCCTGCAGACCGTGGGGCTGTCGCTGGGTCATGACCGGACTATTGTACGAGGCCGTCCAACCGACCGCAGCTTCTCCGTCGTCTATCTGCGTCGTGGCAAGGTGATCGCGCTTGACTGCGTTAATGCCACGCGCGACTTCGTCCAGGGGAAGAACCTGGTGGCCACCGGTGCCCGTATTGCGTCGGACCAGCTGTCCGATGCGACCGTGCCTTTGAAGGAACTCAGCGCCTGATCCCATGGTAAGCCCGCCCCCCCCCCGATTTTCATCGGGGAGGCCGTTTTTTCAGACGCAGACAAACTTTCAACAGGTGCGTCTTACAACATGGCATCAGCGCCGCATCATTTCGAAGGATTGATCTTGAAAAGCCTTTCCGCGTTGGTCTGGAAGAATTTGCGCTTCACCTCCAGCGGCATGTCCATCGCATCCATGGCTATCACCTCTTCCACCGGGCACTGATAGGGATAGTCCATCGCGTAGAGGACGCGGTCATCGCCCATCACCTTCTGCGTGAACTTGATCGCGTCTTCCCAGGCCATGCCGGAGTTGGTGATGTGGAAATGTTCGCGCAGATAGGTGGAAACTTTGCCCTTCTTCAGCGCCTTCATGCTTTCATACCGACCCGTGCGCACGCCGGCCCCATGCATGAAATCCAGTCGGTAAAGCCAGAAGGGCAGCGCCTCGCCCATATGGCCGATGACGATCTGCAATTTAGGAAACCGGTCCAGCGCGCCTGACGTGATCATGCGCAACGCATGCATGCCCGTTTCCACGCCGAAGCCGAAAATGGCGCCGTCCAGGCCGGCCGCCAGCAGCGGGCCGATCATGGATGCTGGCGGCGTGTTGGGGTGGATATAGAGGGGGACATCCATCGCCTCGATGGCTTCCAGAACCTCGTTGAACTTCGGATTATCCAGATATTCGCCCAGGATGTGGCTGTTGATCAGCACGCCGGACAGGCCCAGCTTGCCGATGGCGCGCTCCACCTCCCGTGCTGCCGCCTTCGGGTTCTGCGGGGCGCAGGCGGCCATGCCGCTGAAGCGGGTGGGATATTTGGCGATGGCTTCCGCCAACCTGTCATTCGCCGTTTCCGCCACCATGGTGGCCCGGTCGGCATTGCGGATGACGTTGGTGCCAGGGGCGGTCAGGCCCAGGATCTGGCGGTCGATGCCGCGTTCATCCATATGGGCAATGCGCTGTTCGCCCAAATCCATCAGGGCGTTGGCGACAAAGCGCGGTCGTTCCGCCGGGTGGTCAAGGTAATAGCCGATCAGGCTGAGAAAGCCCGGATCAACATCCGGTGCCACTAGCTCCTCGCGGAAGGCCGTGATCAATTCGGGCGTGGTGAAGGCTTCCTCGGTGGCGATGCGCAGATAGCCCTGGGCACCGCCGGTCTTGGGCATGGTCATGATCGACCCCTGTCTTCAATGCTGATGAATGGTCTTGGTGACAAGGCAGGCG
>JAEMSB010000233.1 GCA_016463045.1 Niveispirillum sp. | reverse complement strand
TGGTGTCGGTGCAAAAGCAGCCGGATGCCGACACCCTGACTGTCACGCGCGCCGTGGAACGGGCATTGACCGAGCTGTCAGCCGGGCTGCCGCAGGGGGTGGCGGCCCCGGTGGTCGTGTTCCGTCAGGCCGATTTCATCCAGAACAGCGTCGATAATGTCGAGCGCGTGCTGGTGGAGGCCGGCATTGTCGTTGCCGTCATCCTGTTCCTGTTTCTGGGCAATTTCCGCACCACCATCATCAGCCTGACGGCCATTCCCATCTCGCTTCTGGTCGCGGTGCTGGTGTTCAAGGTGCTGGGCCTGACCATCAACACCATGACCCTGGGTGGCCTTGCCATCGCCATCGGTGAGTTGGTCGATGATGCCGTGGTGGATGTGGAGAATATCTTCCGCCGCCTGCGCGAAAACGCCCTGCGGCCCGAACCGCTGCCCGTCCTGTCCATCGTGCTGTCGGCCAGCACGGAGGTACGGTCGGGCATTGTCTATGCCACCGCCATCATCGTTCTGGTCTTCGTGCCTTTGTTCGCCCTGTCGGGCATTGAGGGGCGTTTGTTCGCGCCGCTTGGCATTGCCTACATCGTGTCGATCCTGGCCAGTCTGGTTACGGCCATCACGGTCACGCCGGTGCTTTGCTACTACCTGCTGCCGAAACTGGCGGACAGTGCGGAACATGATGGCTGGCTGGTCCGTAAACTAAAGGCGGGCAATGACCGGCTGCTGGAGTGGGCCTTTGCCCACCGCTTGCTGGTGATGGGAAGCGTGGCGGGGGCGGTGCTGGTGGCGCTGATCGCGGTTCCCTTCCTGCCGCGCGCCTTCCTGCCGGATTTCAACGAGGGCACGCTGACCATCACCATGAACCTGAACCCCGGTATCTCGCTGGACCAGTCATCAGAGGTGGGGCGCATGGCCGAACGCCTGATCGCGCAGGTGCCGGAGGTGACATCGGTCGCCCGCCGTACGGGCCGGGCGGAGTTGGATGAACATGCCCTGGGCGTGCATGTGTCGGAGATTGAGGCGCATCTAAAGCCGTCCGACCGCGCCAAGGCCGATATCCTGGCCGATGTGCGGGCGCGCCTGTCCAGCCTGCCGGTGACGGTGAATATCGGGCAGCCGATTTCCCACCGTCTGGATCATATGCTGTCGGGCGTGCGGGCGCAGTTGGCCGTGAAACTTTATGGCGACGACATGGTCGCGCTGCGGGCGCTTGCCGGCGCGTTGCAGCAGAAACTGTCGACCATCCCCGGTCTTGTCGACTTACAGATCGAAAAGCAGGTGTTGATCCCGCAATTGCGCGTCGATGTCGATCCCGACCGGGCGCGTGCCCATGGCATCACCCCGTCCGCCGTTCTGGCGGCGGTGCAAAGCCTGTCCAGCGGCGAGGTGGTGACGGAGATCATCGAGGGTGACCGCCGCCACGATCTTGTCCTGCGCATGAAGGATGAGGCGCGGGACCCGGCAGCGCTGGGCCGGGTGCTGATCGATACACCTGTCGGACCTGTGCCCCTGTCACAGCTGGCCGAGGTGAGTGAGGGTGACGGCCCCAACGAGGTGATGCGCGAGAATGGGCAGCGGCGTCTGGCCATTCTGGGCAATGGCGATGGCAAGCGCGACATGGCCGCCATTGTGGCCGATATCCGCGCCGTCCTGGACGCCACGCCCATGCCCGCCGGCACCCATGCCAGCCTGGAAGGTACGTTCCAGGCACAGGAACAGGCGGCGCGCACCATCGCCGCCCTGTCGGCGGTGTCGTTTGCTCTAATCTTCCTGGTGCTATACAGCCGCTACCGCTCCGCCGTGCCCGTGCTGATCATCATGGGCACGGTGCCCATGGCCCTGGTCGGGTCGGTCGCAGCCCTGTGGCTGGCGGGGCTGCCGCTGTCAGTGGCCAGCATGGTGGGCTTCATCACGCTGGCCGGCATTTCCACCCGCAACGGCATCCTGAAGATCAGCCATTACATCAATCTCTGCCGGATTGAGGGGGAGGCGTTCGGCCAAGCCATGATCCGGCGTGGCAGCCGGGAACGGCTGGTGCCCGTGCTGATGACGGCCTTGTCTGCGGGTCTGGCCCTGATCCCCCTGCTGGTTGGGGCCGATGCGCCGGGCAAGGAAATCCTGCACCCCGTCGCCGTCACCATCTTTGGCGGGCTGATCAGCGCCACCCTGCTGGATACCGTCCTGACCCCGCTTCTGTTCGCCCGCTTTGGTGGTCCCGCCGTGCAACGGCTGCTGGCCACCACCCCATCCACGCCCGGCCAGGTTGCCGAGGTCTTTTAAGGAGTGATGATCATGAAGTTCAACGCTGCCACTCTGGCGCTTGCCACGTTTCTTACCCTGGCCCCTGCCGCTGCCTTCGGCCATGCCCCGCCCGTGGGCGTGCATGGCGGGATGCAGGTGCATGCGGGGCCCCTGCATCAGGAACTGGTGATCAAGGATAAGGTCCTGACCGTCTATCTCAACACCATGGAAGACAAGCCCATGGACACCGCCGGTGCCACGGGCAGCGTCACCCTGCTGATCGAAGGCGCCCCGGTGCAGGTAACCCTTGCCCCCGCCGGTCCCAACAGCCTGTCGGGCAAGATCGACCGCGAGGTGCCGGTGGGCACGCGCATCGCCACGGTTGTGACGCTCGCCGGCAAGGGGGCCGTGCAGGCGCGGTACGAGTGGAAGCCAGCGGCACCCGGCGGGGAGCATGCGGGACACTGAGGGGAGAGCAGGCCGCCGGTGTCATGCCGGCGGCCATTTGTCCTTTCGCCAGTCTCTCGCGGTATGGATCACGCGCAGAATGACGATCTGTTCGCCGCCTCCGGGATTGGCGGAGAGGGTGTAACAGATAATGTAGGGCAGGCCTGCAACCAGCTTTTCCAAGGTCCCGGCCACCCGTCCGGGGCGGCCCAGGGAACGTTGCCCCATCGCGTTTCCGGCCTCTCTGATACTCGACGCGACTTTGAGGGCGGCGGCCGGATTTTCTGCTGCGATATGGCGGGCAATCGCCTTGAGATCATTCAGTGCGTTGGGCAACCACCGAACTGGGCGGTTCAATTGCCGCCCCGTGACGCGATGATTTCCGCAATCGCTGCATCCAGCTGATCCATCGCCTCTTCATGTGGGATCAGCGTGGCCGTTCGCATCTCAACCAGGGCTGCCTCTATCGCCGCCACATCCTGGCTTTCGCGCGACAGGAAGCTTTCGATGGCTTCGGTGACCAGGGCATCCGGGCTACGGTGGGTGCGTGCCGCCAGATGCGAAAGCTGAGCTTCCGCCTCTGGAGACAGATTTACCGTCAATGTCGTGCCTTCCGGCATGGGCGGACATCCCGATATCGGTTTCAGGGCCGCACAATACCACATTTGCCCGCCCATCAAAAACACTTCCGACATCGGATGATATCCCCTTGACGGCAGGTCCAACCTGACCCATCTTCATGGTGTTGTTTCAACATACAGAAAGGAGGTGATCCGATGTCTCGTTCCACTTTGCGGACCCGCGCGGATCTCTCCGGCATCCGGTCTTTCGCCGGCTGATCGGAAGATGTCCGCTGGCGGGGTCCACCGCCAAAGCGGATCGTCCATGCGTCATCATGGAAGGCAGGGCCGGTTCCCCGGGGGACCGGCCCTGTTTTATGTGGAAAACCATGATGGACGCCCCGTTCCTTGGTTCCGTTTTGCCGGCGGGCTTGCTATCAAGGCCAAAGCATAAGAGTTCCACCAAAAATCCGGGTCCTTTTGATGAATCGCCAAGATCGCCGCCGTCAGCTTTCCGATTTGTCCAAGTCGGATGCGATGTATTCCAGCTTCCCGTCCGACATGCGGGCGGCGACGGAGCTGCATCGTCAGGGCCGTATGAAGGAAGCGGCGGATACGCTGCGCAAGATCACCAAGGTCTATGCGGACCACCCGGATGTGCGCGTCGCCTGGTCCAACCTGGGCGCGACGCTGCAGGGCATGGGCAAGCTGGACGATGCTGTTGCGGCCCTGAAGAAGGCCCGTGCGCTGAAGCCCGATCATCCGCCGCCGCACCATAATCTGGGCATGGCGCTGGCCCAGCAGGGCAAGCTGGATGAGGCCATCGAGAGCCTGCAGCGCGCCTGTGAGCTGGACCCCAATTTCCGCGATGCCTGGGCCGGGCTGGCCCTGGTGCGTGAACAGACGGGCGAAATCCCGCTGGCCGCCGAGGCGTGGCAGCGCGCCGTTCAGGCCGATCCAAACGCGGTGGAGCCGCTGTTCAATTTCGGCAACTGCCTGTTCCGTCTGGGCATGCTGAATGAGGCCGCCAGTGCCTTCCAGGGCTGTCTGGCCCGCCGGCCCAACATGCCGGAAGCCGTCTATGCGCTGGGCCGCGTGCATGAGGAGGCTGGCAGCTTCGACACCGCCGCCGAGGCCTATCTGGCCGCTACCCGCATTGCCCCGCAAGTGGGCCAGGGCCATGCGCAGCTGGCCGGCCTGATCGTGCATATCGCCAGCAGCGATCTGGCCAAGGCGCAGGGCCTGGCCGACACCTATCGCCAGACCCACCCGGACAGCCCCATCGTGTCGCAGCTGTTCGGCCGTCTGGAAGAGATCGCCAAGGCGGCGGCGGATGCTCCCGCTGCTGCGGAGCCGGCGGAAGAGGCGAAGGCCGAGGGCTGATTGTGTAGCGCGGATTAGGCGCAAGCCGTAATCCGCGGAAACCCGATGCGAGGGTCCGCGGATTACGCTTCGCTAATCCGCGCTACATCTTCTTCGCCTTCAACGCCAGCTTGGCGGCGCGATAGCGGGATGCCCAGCCGGGCTTTTCCTCCTGCAGGGCGCGGGCGATCGACAGGGCGTCGGGGGCCACATCGCGAGTCACCACCGTGCCCGCCGCCGTGTAGGCGCCATCGCCCACCGACACCGGGGCCACCAGCGTGGAATGGGTGCCGATGAAGACGTTTGTGCCAATGCGGGTGCGGTGCTTCAGCACGCCGTCATAGTTGCAGGTGATGGTGCCGGCCCCAATGTTGCTGCCACCGCCGACATCGGCGTCACCCAGATATGTCAGGTGGTTGGCCTTGGCGCCGGCCCCGAACTGGGTATTTTTCAGCTCCACGAAATTGCCGATATGCGCACCTTCGCCGACATCGGTGCCGGGGCGCAGGCGGGCATAGGGGCCGATGATGGCGCGGGCACGCACGATCACGCCCTCCAGATGGCTGAAGGGCTTGATCTCCACCCCGTCTTCCACGGTGACGCCGGGGCCGAACACCACATTCTGGCCCACCGTCACGTCGCGGCCCAGGACCGTGTCGGCGGCGAAATAGACGGTGTCGGGGTCCAGCAAGGTGGCGCCATTGGCCATGGCGGCCTGCCGCAGGCGGTTCTGGAAAATCTTCTCGATGCCGGCCAGTTCCGCCCGGCTGTTGACGCCGGCGGTATCGTCGGTGGGACCTTCGACCACGGCGCAGGTCCAGCCGCTGGTGCGGGCCACCGCCACGGCGTCGGTCAGGTAATATTCGCCCTTGGCGTTATTGTTGCCGATGCCGGACAGCAGGGCGCCCATCCGCGCCCCGTCAAATGCCATGAAGCCGGCATTGCAGAGGGTGACGGCGCGTTCATCGGGGCAGGCGTCCAGGAACTCTACAATCTTTTCCAGGCCGCCATCGGCGCCAAGGATCAGGCGGCCATAGGCGCCGGGATCGGTGGGCCGCATGCCCAGCACGACCACCGCCGGGTCGCCGGCCCCATTGCGGGCCGCCACCATCTTCGACAGGGTGGATGCGGTGATCAGGGGCGAGTCGCCGTACAGCACCAGCACATCGCCCATAAAGCCCGCCAGTTCACCCAGCGCCGCCTTCACCGCGTCACCGGTGCCAAGCTGATTTTCCTGCACGACGGTCGGGTGCGGGGCGACGGTGGCGGCGACATTGTCCATGCCGGGGCCGACCACCACCACGATCTTTTCCGGCGACAGGCTCTGTGCCGCCGCCACCACATGGCTGACCATGGGCAGGCCACCCAGCGGGTGCAGCACCTTGGGCAAGGCGGATTTCATGCGTGTCCCCTTGCCGGCGGCAAGGATGATGCAGGCGAGGGGGCGATGGGACATGGTGGCGGGCCGCATGGCAGTTTGTCTAAGCTGGCCCCCTGTATCATACAGACAAACCTGAAAGCCAAGCGGAAGCGGCAGTGACAATGAGCATCCTGGAACGGTTCCCCGCCCTGATCTTTGATTTCGACGGAACCCTGATCGATAGCGCGCCGGATATCGCCCTTGGGCTGAACCGGCTTTTGGTGGCGGAAGGCCGGCGTGAACTGCCGCTGGCAGAGGTACATCTGATGATCGGGGACGGGGCGGGGCGGCTGGTGGAACAGGCCTTCGCCGCCACGGGCACGGCGTTGACGCCCGATGAACTGGGGCCGATGACCGCGCGGTATCTGGCGATCTATGGCGCGCTGCCCGTGGACCGGGCCTGTATCTATCCGGGCGTGGTGGAGACGTTGAGCGCGTTGAAGCAGGCCGGGCACCGCCTGGGCCTTTGTACCAACAAGCCGGCAGGGATCAGTGTCGATCTGCTGCGCGAACTGGGCATGGGCGCGCTGTTCGATGCGGTGGCGGGCGGCGACAGTGTGGCGCGCAAGAAGCCGCATCCCGACCCGCTGCTGTTCGTCATGGAACGGCTGGGCGTGGGGGCCGGCGGGGTCGTGATGGTCGGCGACAATGCCAATGATGTCGCGGCGGCGCGCGGGGCGGGCGTGCCGGTGGTGGCGGTCGCCTATGGCTATCCGCGCATGGCACTGGCGGACTTGGGCGCGGATATCATCATCGACCGGTTCGCGGATTTGCCGGGGGCGTTGGCGCGGTTGGGGTAAGGATCAGCCGGCCTTGACGCTGGCCAGATGCACCTTCACCGCCCCCAGCGGGCTTTCCATTTCCAGGCGCACAGGTACGGGCGGGCCGCCGGCGATGGCGGGGGCGATGTAGAGCGTGACAGGCACATCCTTACGCTTCGCCCCCTCGCGGTCGCGGTCGCGCTGGCGGTTTTCCTTCCAGCGCCCGGCCAGCGGCTTGTATTTGACCGAACAGGCCGTGGCGGGGCCGGCATAGACCGACAGGTCCGATGCCTCCAACGTGGCCGGCCCCTGGGTTTCGAAGATCAGGTCGTAACGCTGCCGTCCGTCATAGAC
>JAEMSB010000748.1 GCA_016463045.1 Niveispirillum sp. | reverse complement strand
ATGGGTGGGTGAGGGAACCACAGCAGTGAACCACAGCCCCCTTCCGGCGCCCCCGCCGTCCCGTTCGACCGTGGGTCCGCCCCGCCGAGCCACTGGCCCGTCATCTTGTCGATCCCGTTCAGCTTGCCGCCGAAATCATCGACCACGACCTCATGGCCCATGGCGCGCAGCTTGTCAGCCATCCCGCCAACCGTCGTCCCCGCCTCGATGCGGATCGTCTCCCCGCTGCCCATGAAGGTGGGCAGGGCGAGTGCTGATTGCACATCCAGCTTCCAGTCCAGCACCCCGACAATGGCCTTGGCGACCTGCGCGATGATGGTCGGCCCGCCGGCGGCCCCAATGGCCAGCACGGCCTGACCGCTCTGGTCATAGACGATGGTGGGCGACATGGAACTGCGCGGGCGCTTGCCCGGCTCTACCCGGTTGGCGGTGGGCACACCGTCCACATCGGGGATGAAGTTGAAGTCCGTCAGCTCATTGTTCAGGACATAGCCGTCCACAATGATGCCGGAGCCATAGATATCCTCAATGGTGGAGGTCATGGAGGCGACATTGCCCCATTCATCGGCGACGGAGAAATGGGTAGTGCCGGGGATTTCATTGTCGGGGATCTCCGACACGCGCGGCGCATCCTTCGGGTTGCCCGCCGGCGCCTTGGGCATGGCCTTCTTCGGATCGATCAGCTTGGCCCGCTCCTTGATATAGGCAGGGTCGGTCAGCCCCTCCACCGGCACCTTCACATGGTCGGGATCACCCAGCCACTTGGCCCGGTCGGCATAGGCCAGCCGCATCGATTCGCCGATGATATGCCAGGCCTCCAGGCTGTTCGGCCCCATGGCGGGAATGTCGAACCCTTCCATCTGTTTCAGGATGGTCAGGACGGCAATACCGCCGGACGAGGGCGGCCCCATGCCGCAGACCGTATAGACACGATAGGTGCCGCAGACCGGCGTACGCGGCACGGCGCGGTAATTCACCATGTCTTCGGCGGTGATCACACTGGGGGTGCGGGTCGCATTGGCCACCGCCGCGCGTAGCCGATCCGCCGCCGGCCCCTTATAGAAGGCATCCGCCCCCTTCTCCGCCACCAGGGTCAGGAGGTCGGCCAGCTTGGGGTTCTTGATCACCGATCCCGCCGGCTTGGGCGTGCCATCGGGCTGATAGTAGATCTCCTGCGCCTCTTTCGACACGGACAGCAGCGGCTTCTGTTCCTCCAGGTACCCGACCATGCGCGGGGTGACGACAAAGCCGTCGCGCGCCAGCTTGATGGCCGGCTGGAACAAGGCCTTCCAGGGCAGCATGCCAAGGCGGGCATGGGCCAGCTCGATCAGGCGGATATTGCCCGGCACGCCCACCGACAGGCCGCCGGCCCGCGCCAGTTCATAATCCATTTCCTGGCCGTTCTTCATGAATCGGTCGGGTTTGGCCGCCGATGGCGCCTCTTCGCGCCCGTCATAGCTGAACGTGTCCTTGGATCCGGCGGGGTGGTACAGCATGAAGCCGCCGCCACCGATGCCGGACGATTCCGGCTCCACCACCGTCAGGGCCAGCATCAGGGCCGCCGCCGCATCGGCCGCCGACCCACCCTGACGCAGGATTTCCCGCCCCGCATCGGTGGCGCGCGGGTCCGCCGACGACACCATGGCCTTGCCCATGGGTAGCGCCGTCACCACCGCCCCTTCCTTCTGCGCCCAGGCCCCCGTGGCCGGTATGGCGGTCAGGGCGGTGGCAAGGCAAAGCGACAGGGCAAGCGAACGCAGGCGGGTCATCGCGGGGCATCTCCGGCTGGGCTGAAGTGCCGTCAGCTTCCCACGAAAAACACGGTCATCATACTGTAAAATATTGATTATTTTCTGGGCAGGGTGCCGCTCACACCGCCACATCCGCCTTGATCGGCGGGTGCGGGTCGTAGCCTTCGACCACGAAATCCTCGATCCGGTAGGCATCGAT
>JAEMSB010000747.1 GCA_016463045.1 Niveispirillum sp. | reverse complement strand
CCGGCCTTGTAGGTGCCAACCGGCACGAAGGTGGGGTCGGTGACCACGGCATCGGCCAGCGGAGAGATATAGGCGAACAGCTTGTCGATCTGATAGCGGCCTTCGACGCTGGCGGTCAGCTTATCGGTGATGTCGTAGGTGACGCCGAAGAAGCCGCCATAGGTCTTGGATTCCGTCTTGCCCGACGGTGTGACCCGGCCATTAAGAATCATGCTGTCCAGGGTATCGACGGTCCGCTTGCCGTTCGCACCCAGATAGGACACGCCGGCGACAAAGCGCAGCGCGTCGCCATCATCGTAGCTGGTGCGAAGTTCCTGGGAGATATCCTTGGAGATATTCTCCACCAGATAGGCCGAGCTGAAATAGGAGCGCAGGCCATTGGTGGCCGTATAGGCCGGGTTGGCGATGCCGGAGCTGTCGTAATTGCCGATATCCGACAGCGAGCCCCATTCCTCGTGGTTGATGCCGGTCAGCGAGCTGATGGTGAAGTTGGTGTCGGGGATTTCGTAGTCGACAACCAGATGGGCGTGGCGGTAGTCACGCACCAGACCATAGCTGTCAACGCTGTCACTCGGGTCGATCAGACGGTTGGTGGTCACGGCCAGCGCCTTGCGCACGAAGCTGTCGACATTGTAGTTGCCGGCGGGCGTGGTGGCGGGCAGGGACGGAACGGTGCCACACATGAACGGATTGAACCCGCCCAGGGTGCAGTTCGCCTGTGCCGGTACGACGACACGGCCCGTGCTGTCCGTGACGGCGCGCGCGCTGATCAGGCCCAGGGCGGCGGGGCCATCCTTGTCATGGGACAGGATGCCGAACGCCTTGATCGTCAGGTTCTCGGTCGGCGTCGCCACCAGCAGCAGGTTGGCATTGCGCGAGGACTGGTCACCCAGGGTCATGGACGGGTTGGCGTAGTTCTTGTACGTGCCATCCTTGGCGTTGTAGTCGCCGGCAACGCGGAAGGACAGCTTGTCCTCCACCAGCGGGCCTTCCAGCTCGGCCTGAACGCGGCGGGTGTTGCGGGTGCCGATCATGGTAGTCAGGCTGCCGGCATAATCGTTGCCCGGCTCCTTGTTCACCACGTTCAGGGCGCCGGCAAAGGTGTTACGCCCGAAATAGGCCGATTGCGGCCCGCGCAGCAACTCAATGCGTTCCGGGCTGGATACGCTCATCACCGCGGTGGGAGAGGAAACCGGAACGCCGTCGATGAAGGTGGCAACGGGCGTACTGTCGGTCGTGGCCGGCGTGAAGCCGCGCAGGATCAACTGCTGGAACGACCGGTCGCCGCGACCGCTGCTGTTATTGTTGATGTTGAAGCCGGGCGTCTGTTCGGACAGGTTCTGAACGGACGTGATGCCCCGCTGCTCCACCTCTTCCGCCGTGACGGCGGTGACGGAAACAGGCGTCTTCAGGATGTTTTCGGACCGCTTGCGGGCGGTCACGATGATTTCCTCCAACTGGATCGTCTCACCGCTGCTGGTCTTGGCTGTCTCCTGCGCATGCGCGCCGGATGCCAGCACGGATGCCCCGATGGCCATGGTGATGGCCAGGCGTGATGCGCCGGACGGGGGCTTAAACTTTACTTCCTTCATTCTTGTCTCCCAGTCGAAACATGGTCCCAGAAAGCATGCCGGGCACTTGTCGGCCCGCCTTGCACGCAAAGCTCCGCCCCGCCGTGCAGAACCAGGGTTCCACGGTTTTCTTTTAGGGAAGGGTCGGAGCTTTGAGCGTTGGTTGTTTGGCGGATGATGTGTTTGGCCTGGAAACCGCTCAAGCCTGACACCACGTCTGTCCACCACGCGGTCGCGATGGGGCTCAGGCGAGACAGGCAGCGGCGGCTAGTACGGTTGCCGCGTCCCGGCCCATCACCTGCACCGATAAGGGCAACCCGTCGGGTGCCGTGCCAAACGGCATGGCCACGGCGGGGCAGCCGATAAAATCGGCCAGTGCG
>JAEMSB010000746.1:1014-1956 GCA_016463045.1 Niveispirillum sp. | reverse complement strand
TCTTTAAAGTGTTTAGCCACGCGCCGAGCACCTCGCTCAACATGTTCATGAATTCCGACACGGGGCAGTAGGGGGCTGGGACGACGGGGTTCTTGCGGATTTTCAAGGCCATGGCGGGGAGATTCCGGTTACCGGTTCGAAACTTCAAAATGCAGGTTACCAGAAGTAACCAGCTATACAATGGCAACCATCTTCGCCATTCTCCGCGCCATCAACCAGGCCCCTGAACGGGGCGATGATCCAGACTGAGGAAACAAGATGAAGCTCTATTACAAGCCCGGCGCTTGCTCGCTGGCCTCCCATATCGCTCTGCGCGAGGCGGGCTTCAATCCGGAGATTGAGGTGGTGGACCTGCCCACCCACAAGACCGCCGGCGGTGTTGATTTCTACACGATCAACCCCAAGGGCTATGTCCCCGCCCTGATCACGGACGAGGGTGAGCTGCTGACCGAAGGCGTGGCCATCATGCAGTATGTGGCCGACCTGAAGCCCGATGCCAAGCTGCTGCCGCCGCCGGCCACGCTGGCCCGTGCCCGCGTGCAGGAAGCGCTGAACTTCATCGCAACCGAGGTGCATAAGGGTTTCAGCCCCTTCTTCAACCCCACCACGCACCCGGAAACCAAGGCCGCCGTGCCGGCCAATGTCGGTCGTCGCTTCGACGCGCTGGAGGCGCAGCTGGCCGATGGCCGCGCCTATCTGCTGGGGCCTGACTTCACGGTTGCCGATGGCTATCTGTTCACGGTCCTGGGCTGGTCGCCCTATATCGGTCTGGATTTGGTGAAGTGGCCGAACCTGTCGGCCTATCGCGCCCGCATCGCCGCCCGTCCGGGCGTGCAGTCGGCGTTGAAGGCGGAAGGCCTGATCTGATGGACACCACGACCCCGGCAGCACCTGACTTCGCCGGGGTCACCGCCCTGATGGCCGATTATTTCGACGGGCTGT
>JAEMSB010000746.1:0-1004 GCA_016463045.1 Niveispirillum sp. | reverse complement strand
GGCTGTATCATTCTGATGCGGCCCGTCTTGGCCGGATTTTCCATCCGCAGGCGGTCTATGCCTGCGCGACGGAGGGGCGGTTGACCCATCTGACCATGGATGTCTACCTGCCCATCGTGGCTGCCCGGCAATCCCCGGCCAGCCGCGGTGAGGTTCGGCGCGATGAGGTGGTCTCCATCACCTTTGCCGGCCCCGTGACGGCCCTGGTCCAGGCGCGCTGCGCCATCGGACCCAAGCATTTCACGGATTTTCTCAGCTTGGTGAAGCTGGAAGGCCAGTGGCAGATCATTGCCAAGACCTTCCATTTTGATCTGACGTAAACCTAAATCGTCAGCGGCGCCCAGCCGTCGCGGCCAAGTGCTTCCAGCGGCTGGAAATTGGCCTTGTATTCCATCTTGGGGCTGCCCTCGATCCAATAGCCCAGATAGAGATAGGGCAGCCCTTCCTGGCGGCAGCGTTCGATCATGGCCAGGATCAGATGCGTGCCAAGGCTGCGCTTGGGATCTTCAGGATCATAGAAGCTGTAGACGGCGGAATAGCCGTCCTCCAGCCGGTCCACCAGCATGGCCCCACGCAGACGGCCTGTGGGATCGCGGGTTTCGGCCATGAAGGTGTTGACCTGTCCTTCGTCCACCATGGAGGCGAAATCGCCGGGCGTCATGCGGTTCATGTCGCTGTCGCTGTGGCGGGCATCCTGGTAAAGGGCGAAAAGCTGGAACTGCTCCATCGTCGATGCGGCGGGAACGACATCCAGCACCAGATCGGTGTTGGCGCGCAGGATGCGGCGGTTGGTCCGGCCCGGCGCGAAGGTGGCGACCGGCACCCGCACCGGTACACAGGAATTACATCCCGGACAGACAGGCCGATAGACGATGTCGTGGCTGCGACGGAAGCCCGCCCGCGATAAGGCCGAATTCACCTCTCCCGCCTGTGGCCCCACCAGCCGCGTAAACAGCTTCCGCTCCACCCGTCCCAGCAGATAGGGGCAGGGCATGGGGCCGGAG
>JAEMSB010000232.1 GCA_016463045.1 Niveispirillum sp. | reverse complement strand
GGATGGGACAGGTGGGTCAGCAGCGTGTCGAGCAGCGTGTCGGTATGGCTGCGGACCGATATCAGGGGGGCCAGCTGCGCGTCATTTGGCAATGCGTCTTGGGACAGCAGCACATAGGTTGTGCCGCGCTCCAGCGCCCAGCCCAACGCCAGTTCCACCAGCATGCCACGCGCCTGGTCGGCGGCCAGATACCGATCCGCCGCGCGCTTGTCGTTCCAGTCCCGTAAAAGCCCCAGGACCGCCAAGGCGACCAGGGCGGCCGCCATGACGAGAATCAGAAGGGGGATCAGCAGGCGAAGGCGCATGCGCGGTTTTTCCGCTCCGCAATTCGGGGTGCGGACGGGACCGAACGCCGTGCCGTTCATTGTCCGCGGAACGACGATGACGCAATCAGGCGGTGTAGACCAGCGTCAGAACGTCTCCCTATCCGAAAGCTTATAAAGCGCGGAAAGGGAGACGGCGCTGTGGTCAGGACTATTCCAGATAGCCATCCACCTCGGCGGCGGCACGTTCCAGCGGCCAGTTCAGCCGCTCAATGATCTCATCAATCGCGTCCTCCGGTGACAGCGATCCACGCCCCAGTTTCTCCAGAATCGCATCAAGAATGGACTCCTCCTTGGGGTTGGGGCGGCCATAGGGCTTCAGAATGTCAAGAATGCTGCTCATGCGCGTGACTGTTTCCCGCTGAAGCCGGCCCCGGCGGGGGCCAGCTGATGGGAGCAAGATTACACGTCCCGCCCCGTTCTTGGCTAGCGGTCAGGGGTCAGCCGCGACCGAAATCAATCAGATCGGGGGCATTGGCGACCAATGTCTCTGCAAAGGTCTCGACCCGGGTCAGCAGGCTGGGTTCCAGGCCCTCAACGATCTCCGTGTCGGTCTTCATTTCAGAAAGTTGCTTAACCCATCTCTCTAACACGAATCGCGTACCAATAGGCATATGGTTCACATTGGCCGCCATCCTTTCCAGGCGGGGGGCAACGGCGCTCAGATGCAATTGCCACAGGGCGACCGTCAGCTGTCGCAGCTGCTGTTCCACCTGGATGCGCCGCTCCTCATCCAGGGAGGCGGTGTTGGACCGCATTACGGATGTAAAGGCAGCCACCGCCTCGAAGGCAGGGCCCAGTTCCTTGAATTGCCGCAAGGCGATGGTGACATCCGGCGGGGCCGGCAGAGCTGCGCATCGATTCTGCAAGCGGGCCAGATCCTCCTGAAGCAGCGCCAGCTGTAATCGTATGGTGCGGTCGGCTGATTTGCTTTGCATCCGAAAGATACCTCCACCAAAAGGTATAAACCGAATCGCCGGTCTGCAAAGCGGGAAATGCATTATCGTCTATCTGCGGCTTTACCTGAGTATTTCCGGGTCATTCGAACAAAGCTTCTATGACGTTGCGCCGTTGCGGTGCCGCAACACTCGCCATTTCGCGGTAAGCCACCTGTCCTGATGGCATGGGCGTGATCGGCAGCGGAGGCGCCGCAGGCTCGATATCCTGTCATAAATTATTGGTATTAAAGGATTATACTTGATCGCATCGCGGTAGATCGCAAGGTCGGCCGTGAAGTTGGGGCGACAGGAATGTCTTGATGCGGCGGATCATGATGGTATTTTGGACCCAGCCACACGCAAGAAGCCTCTCGCAACGCGAAAAAGAAGTGGTATAAGGCACATCGGTCCAACCTCTGGGGAATTTACCAATGAAAAAGGAACTCCTGGCTCTGACGTTCGCCATCGCGCTGGGCGCAGCCCCGAGCATCGCTAACGCACAGAGCACTTCCGGCGCCGCGCCGGCGGCTGCTCCGACCGCCACCGGCTCCGCCGCTGGTGCGGGCGCCTCCGGCGTCGCCCTGGGTTCCCTGGGCACCGTTGCTGTTGTCGGCGCCGTCGCCGTTGCTGGCGTTGTGGCTGCCGCTTCCGGTGGTGGTGACGAAGAGCAGCCGGGTCCCGGCCCGGGTCCGGGTCCTGGCACCCAGACCACGCCGACCAGCACCAGCACCAGCACGCGCACGGCGACGTCGACCCGCTGATCGGGTCCGTACCAGCAGGCTGTGGGCTTATAGAACTGGACCCCTGGATCATTCCGGGGGTCCTTTTCTTGTTTGTCCTGTTTGCTGCCAAGGGGCCGTGGGACATGCCGCATCCGGCCCGCAGGGGCCGAAGCCTTGTTTGGCGTTGCCTACTCCTGGCCAGCGCTGCTTGTCCGCAACATCACCGCGCCCGTGGGTGCAGCGCGGGGATCACCGCCAGCGCTGTCTGTTGTTAGCTGGTCATAGCCCTGAAGATCACGCCGCCGGCTTGATGATCTCGATATTCACCGCCTCTGTGCGGTCATGGATATGCTGACGGGTCTTCCAGCAGAAGCCGGTCGATGCCTCAATCCAGTAATCATTGCTGAAGGGCTTCATGCCCGTCATCACCACATCCTCGCGCAGATGAGTGAGGGTGAAGTCGCGTTCCAGAATTGTGACCTTTTCCGTGCCAAGGTCGCTGAAACGGCCCTTCACGGCGATATCAAACAGGCCTGCTGCCTGGATATCGACATGGCGGAGATATTCCTTTCCGACCAGTGTGCGCAGATCCGGAATCGTATCCTGGGGAAAGGATGTGCGCGACAGATCGCCGGGTAACCCCACCGTCTGTATCAGGAAGGGGCCGCGCGTCACCAACACCTGGCGGGTCTGGCTGTAATAATAGAGTGCCCCATTTCCGCCGATTTCTCCCAGCACCATGAAGGCCTCGCTGCTGTCTTCCAGCCAGGCCAGGATCGAGGCGTAGGGCAGGGCATCGGCCTGCGCGCGCGTCACCGGTGCCTTTCCGCCAATGCCCCCCACCGCCGCCACAGTTGCCCAGTACGGAGATTCAGTGTTACCCAGGTCTCCGCATGCCGTCAGGACAGTTGTCGGCAGCAGCGTGGTGGCGATCGCACCCAGGCATTGGCGACGGTTCAGCAGCGTCGCGTGGCCTTTGGAATCGCTTTTGGGAAGTGTCATGGAGAACTCGATGCGTCGTGTGTTCAAGGGCGCCGTCAGTGGGCGGCACTTGCAGGTCGGTCTAGCATGTGCAGCCCTGCTTGTCAGTGCTGTGATGCCCGCCGCTGCCCAGACCATTGAGTTGCCCGACGGGGCCATCGACCTTCGCAATCTGCAAAGCCAGTTCGGGCAACGTGGTAACAATCCGCAGAATGCCACCAGCCAGCTGGACCGTGCGCGGTCCGGGGGTGGCAGTGACAATTATCTGAATTCGCCTTCCGGCCAGACGCAGTTTGATCCGCGCGACCCGATGGACCCCGCCTTTGCGGACAGCGCCCAGCAGCAGCACCCCTCGCCTCTGGAACGGCAGTATAGCCAGCGTGCGGGTAAGCGCCTGGAACAGTTTGGCTATGATCTGCGCAATGAGCGGCGCCTGACCACCACGGCCCTGCTGAACGGGTCGGTGCCCGATGACTATGTCCTGGGCATCGGTGACGAACTGGTTGTGACATTGCGCGGCCAGGTCAACAGCACGACCAGCGTGCGGGTTGACCGCGAAGGCCGCATCGTACTGCCCAACATGGTCCCGGTTGCCGCCGCTGGTCGCCGTTTTGGGGAGTTCCGCGAGGATCTGACGGCCCAGGCCCAGGCCGCGTTCATCCAGACCAATGTCTTCATTTCCGTCGGGTCGGTGCGCTCCATCGGTGTTCTGGTGACGGGCGAGGTTCGCGCCCCTGGACGCTACACGCTGACCAGCTTCTCCAGCCTCGTCGATGCTTTGTCACAGGCTGACGGTATCCAGAAGTCGGGTTCGCTGCGGTCGCTGAAGATTCTGCGTGGCGACCGGACGATCACGGTCGACCTTTACGATGTGCTGCTAGGCAGCCGCGCGCTGAATGATCTGCGGCTTCAGGATGGTGACCAGATCATTGTTCCTGCCATCGGTGAAACCGTCGCCGTGCAGGGTGATGTCGTCCGCCCCGGCATTTATGAGCTGAAATCCGATCAGGCCGGTCTGTCCGCCGTGCTGCAACTGGCCGGTGGTGCGCAGCGTGCCCGGGGCAATCGCATCGATATCCTGCGTCTGGACAAATCCGGTCGTAATCAGGTGGTCCGCAACGCCGCTGCCAGCGCCAAGGTCCTGGCCGGTGACATCGTCTCGGTGGATTTGCCGCGCGATGCGTTTGCCTTGGAGGGTGCAGCGGAGATGCCGGGTGGCCGCGGCCTGACCGAATCCAAGACGCTGCGGGATGTGCTGAGCGATCCTTATGTCCTGTCGGCCAATCCCTATCTGCCCCTGGCCGTCATCGATACTGAAGATCCCGTGACGCGGCAGCGCCGCTATGTGCCGGTCGATCTGCAGCGCGTTATGGATGGCTCCATGAATGTGACGCTGCGGGAACGTGACCGCGTCATCGTGCTCAGCCAGGCGGATATCCGCTATCTGGGTTCCGCTGACGTTCAGGCCGTATTGCGTGGGGAACAACCGCCCAGCGTGAAGCTGGCCGTTGACCGCACCATCACCGGTGAGAAGCTGGCCATGGCCGGTGCCGCCCCGTTGCCTACAGAGGATGCGGCCACGCGCCAGTCGGGTCAGCAGCGCTCACAGACCCGACGCACGCGGGAGGCTGCCGCCGGCACGGGCTTCGACGCCTATGAGGCCTACCAGCAGGACCGTGACCGCCAGCAATACACCCCTCGCGACGAGATCCAGGATGGGCGGGACAGTGACGGTACCGGTCGCCCCCGCCGCCTGATCGGGACCTACCAGGACCCGACCAATCCCGCTGGTGTGCGTCTGGTCGAATCCGATGTGGAGTGCGGTGGCCTCCAGACTCTGGCTTCCCTGGCCTCTGAAGGTCTGCAGCAGCGCTATTCCGTAGCGATGCGCACCGGCTCCCGCCAGTTGGCGGATACGTCCGTGATCGATATCCGGTCCTGCCCGCGAATTTTCCACCGTCATCCCGACCTGCTGCCCTTCCTGCTGGAATATGCAATTTCCATCGAGGGCGAGGTTCGCTTCCCCGGCGTCTATCCCGTTGTGCCGGGTGCCAAGGCCGACACGGTGCTGAAGGCCGTTGGGGGCGTGACCCTGGACGCTGATTCCGATGCCGTGGAGATGACCAATGTCCAGGGCGAGCGCACGGCGGACATGAGCCTGCGCCAGCTTAATCAGTCCACCCTCAATCCCGGTGATGTGGTCCGCATTTCGGCCCGGGTTGCCAAGCGTGAGGTGGGCGTCGTCAAGGTCACTGGCGAGGTGATGCGTCCTGGCCGCTATGACATCAAGCGTGGCGAGCGTCTGTCTGATCTGCTGCGCCGTGTTGATGGGCTGACTGCCGAAGCGTTCCCCTATGGCGCCGTTTTCACGCGTGAACGCGTGCGCGAAGCCGAGGAGGCCGGTTTCCGCCGCGCCGCCCTGGAACTGGAACAGTCCATTCCCAGCGTCATGGCCAGCGCGTCTGGGCAGGAAGCCGAGCAGGCCCGTCAGGCCCTGCCATTCCTGCAGAACCTGATCGCCAGCCTGAAGGCGACGAAGGCCGTGGGCCGCGTTGTGGTAGAGGTTGATCCCACCGTGCTTGCCGCGCGCCCGGAAATGGATTTCGTGCTGGAACCGGGTGATGAGCTGATCATTCCCAAGCGGCCCTCGCATGTGACAGTTTCCGGCGAGGTTCTGAATGCCGGTTCGGTGATGTTCAAGAGCGGTAAATCGGCTCGTGACTATATCAAGATGGCCGGTGGCGTCACCTCGGCGGCGGAAGAGTCCGATGCGTTCGTGATCTACCCCAACGGCGAGTCCGAACCGCTGAGCCTGGGCCGGTTCAGCGACGGCAGCGTACCGATCCCGCCGGGGGCAACCATTGTGGTGCCACGTGACCCGCAGCCGTTCAACTTCCTGACCATGACCCGCACGGTCGTGGGCCTGTTGAGCGACCTGGCCTTGTCGGCGGCCTCGCTGGCCGTGATTTCCCGGAACTGAGGCGGATAGAATCGTGACCATGTTCCGCTTCGGCAGGACGGCAACCGCCGCCATCGCACTTCTGGCGATGGCGGCCCCGGTCGCCGCCCAGGAGAACAATCCCTTCTTGCCCTGGCGGCCACCGGAGACGGTGAACGATTTCGGCGGCACAGGCCTGATCCAGACGCCTGTTGCCCGGGCAGCACCCGATGGTCAGGCCTATGCCGGCTTCACCTATGTCTGGCCCTATTCGCGCTATTTCATCACGGTACAGGGGCTGCCCTGGCTGGAAGCCACCCTGCGCTATACCAGCGTCGCCAATCGCTTCTACGGGCCCGAAGATTTCTCCGGGTTCCAATCCTACAAGGACCGCGGCATCGACGTGAAGGTGCGGCTGGTCGAAGGCGACGCCACCTGGCCGAACGTGGCTGTCGGCATGCGCGATATTGCCGGCACCGGTCTTTTCGGTTCCGAATATATCGTTGCGGATCAAAGCTTCGGTGACTTTGACCTGTCCCTCGGCATGGGCTGGGGCAATATGGGCACCCAGAACAAGTTCAGCAATCCGCTGGGCCTGATCTCCAAAAAGTTTAAGACACGCCCCACCGGCTTCACAGAGGGCGGTGGTGCCCTCTCGACGGACTTTTTCCGGGGCCCCGTCTCGCTTTTCGGCGGTGTTGCCTGGCAAACCCCGCTGGAAGGCCTGCGCCTGAAGCTTGAATATGATCCGAACGACTATCAGAGCGAGCCGCTGGACAATGACCTGAAACAGTCCATCCCCATCAATATCGGTTTTGATTACAAGCCGTGGGATTGGCTACAGGTCGGTGCCGCATTGGAGCGTGGCAACCGCGCCATGCTTCGTTTCGCAACGACAACGAATTTCCACAAGGCAAAGGGGCCGGGCAAGATCGACACGCCCCCGCCCCCGCTGATGCCCACCGCCCCTGCCTCCGCCCCCTCGTTGGCACCTGCTGCCGTGCCGGATGCGCCGCGCTCTGCCTCCGCGCCGGCGGATGATGTGCGGACGGGCCTGGGCCGGCAGGCTGCACTGGATGGTCTGGCGCTTCAGCATTTCGCCCGCATGGCCGGTGAGATCCATGTCACGGTGGCGGGAACGCCCGCGCGCGACAGCGTGGCCGTGTCCTATGATCTGGCCCGCCGCGCGGCGGAACTGGCGCCCGATTTCAAGGGCCGCATCCAGGTGACGCGGGTTGAATATAACCTGCCCTGGATGGTGACCAGTTTTGAGGC
>JAEMSB010000745.1 GCA_016463045.1 Niveispirillum sp. | reverse complement strand
GCTGCTGACCGGCTTCGGCAAGGGTCTGAACCTGCCCACCGGCACGCCGACCAGCTGGCTGGTCCCCGATCTGGCCGCGTTCGAGAAGCTGTTCAATATCAACTGCAATTGCGATACCGGCGTTGCGGGCGGTGATTTCCGCAGCCTGGGTCTGGAAAACAGTGCCACCCTGGCCAATTGGCGCAATGTGAAGGAAGAGTCGCTGGGCTTCTGGGCGCAGGTCGACTGGAATACCGAACTGGGCGATATGCCGTTCCGCGGTAATATCGGCGTGCGTCAGGTGAAGACCGATGTCACGGCCACCGGCTATTCCTTCATCAACAACGCCACCCGCCCCGTGACCGGCAAGAACAGCTACAAGGACACTCTGCCCTCCATCAACCTGTCGCTGGAGCCGGTGGACGACGTGATCCTGCGCGCCGCTGCCGCCAAGGTGCTGTCGCGGCCGCCGGTCACCAATCTGACACCGGTCTTCACCCTGTCTGCCCTGAACGCCCCGAACCCCAGCGCGTCCCTGGGCAATGTCACGCTGGAGCCGTACCGCGCCGACACGGTGGACCTGTCGCTTGAATGGTATTTCGCGCCGGAATCGCTGATCTCCGTCGCCTATTTCTACAAGGACATCTCCACCTTCGTGCAGACCACGCAGCAGACCATGACCTATGCCCAGCTGACGGCCATGAATCCGGAGGCGTTCCCGGCGGGCGGCGGGCGAGATCCCAACCTGTCCTATGTGTTCAGCACCCCCACCAACACGCCGGGCGGCCCGCTGAAAGGCTATGAGATCAGCTTCCAGGCGCCATTCAGCTTCCTGCCGGAAGGGTTCGACAAGCTGGGTGTGCAGGCCAACTACACGCATGTGTCGTCGAAGATCGACTATTGCTCGACCGCAGCCTGCTCGGTCTTTGTCACCGCGGATCTGGTGAACCTGTCGCCCGACGCCTGGAATGCCACGCTTTACTATGATGATGGCGAGAAGCTGAATGTCCGCGTGTCGGCGGCACACCGGTCAGGCTACTACCAGCAGGTTCCGGCGGCCAATGGCGGTACGCGGGGCATCGTGGCCATCGGCAAGTCGGGCACCACTACCTTCGACGCCTCCGCCTCCTATAACGTGACCGAGAATTTCTCCGTCTCGTTTGAAGCGCTGAACCTCACGGATGAAGCCAACCGCCAGTATCATGGCGAGTTGGATGGCGTCCGCAACTCCACCTATGTCTATCACCATACGGGCCGCCAGTTCTATCTGGGTGCCCGCTACAAGCTGTAAGATAGGTCTTTGACGGGGGCCGGGATGCGTGATCCGCGTCCCGGCCCTCTTTCTATTTGCACCTTGGGAAATGCGACCATCATGACCATGATCCTGTCCCGCCGCGCCCTTCTCTCCTCCCTGGCCGCCTTGCCGCTGGCCGGTTGTGCCGCGCGGGTCACCGGCAGGCCGGGCGTGACGGAACAGGTGTTTGGGCAGATGCCGGACGGGTCGCCGGTGACGCTCTACACCCTGAGCAACGGTACCGGCGCCAGCCTGCGGGTCATGACCTATGGTGCCGCCGTCACCAACCTGATCATGCCCGACAAGGCGGGTAATTTCGCCGATATCGTCCTGGGCCTGGATGATTTCGAAAGCTACCGTACCAAGTCCCGCAATTTCGGCACGCTTGTTGGCCGTTATGCGGGGCGCATCGGCAATGGCCGCTTTCCACTGGATGGGCGGGAGGTTGTGCTGGACACCGGCGGGTCCAAACATTCCTCCCATGGCGGGCCGGTGGGCTTTGCCAAACGCAACTGGCAGGGTCAGATCCTGAACGGTGCCGCCGTGCGCATGACCCTGCTGTCGGCGGACGGGGATCAGGGCTTCCCCGGCGAACTGGGCATCAGCGTCACCTACAGCCTGACCGCCGACAACCGCTTCTGCCTGGAGATCGCGGCGCTGACCACACGGCCCACGGTTCTGAACCC
>JAEMSB010000231.1 GCA_016463045.1 Niveispirillum sp. | reverse complement strand
CATCATCACCGGTCGCGTGCGTCTGGCCATGACGCCCCTGCCCGCCCCCGGACCCTATGACTGGCCGGTGGACAGGGCGGGGGGCCGTGTCGGCTTGTTGACAATTGCCATGGATGCCGACCCGCTGTCGGTCCTGCCCTATGGCGATGCCGCCTGGGACGGGCTGGTGGTGGAGGCGATGGGGTCGGGCCATGTGCCCCAGGCACTGGCTGCCCCCCTGGCCGCCATCGCCGCCACCAAGCCGGTGCTGCTTGTCAGCCGCTGCCCGCAGGGTGACACGGACGGCCATGGCACCTATCAGGGCGAGGGCACAGCAGCCTGGCTGATCGCCAACGGCCTGATCGATGCCGGCAGCCTGGATGGGCGCAAGGCCCGCCTGCTGTTGACCACCTTGCTGGCCGCAAACCGGGATGTCCGGGCGGACATGGCCGGCTGGGCGGGAATGGGGCTGGTGTAAGACCATCGGTCATAATTTATGACCGATGCTACAGCGGCGACTGGCGCCGCGCCGCCCATGCGACGTAGCCAAGGGCGCGGATGCGCCCGCCGGCGATTGAGGAGCATGAAATCTTGACCATCGATCATGATTTCATGCTCCTGGTATAAGGCCGTCCTTAAAGATCGGCGGGCGGTTCCGTACCGGGCAGCCAGCGGCCCCGCATATGCTGACGCGCGGCGGCGCGCAGCCGGGCCGTGTACTCTGGCAGTTCCGGTCCCAGCAGGGGTATTCCGAAATCGGCCGCCGTGGCGGCAATGCCGGCATCATCCAGCGCCCGTCCCGCCGCGACCGCATGACGGGCCAGTTCCAGTTCCTGTCCCCAGAAATAGACGCGGGCGGCCTTCACCCTTTCCTGCATCCGCTGCACCTCTTCCACCCGCGTGTCATTCATCAGCGGCAGCCAGATATCCGGCATCAGCAGATCGACGGGCAGGTCAGTGACATATTCGTAGGCATCACCCTGCACGATATGCAGTTTGGCGCGCGCATCCGCCGGCAACTGGGAGGCCAGATCCAGGTCGCGATGCAGTTCCAGAATGTCGGGGTCCAGTTCCACCACCGTCACCCGCGTGACAGCCGGCAGCAGCGCACAATTGACGGCACACCAGCCCATGCCCATGCCATAGATCAGCACATGGCCGCTGGCATGGCGGATGCCGATCTCCTGACTTTCCAGCTCCATGGGCGCCGTTGACATCCAGGTGTTGCCATCGCGGTCCAGGGCCACCATGTCGCGGACCAGCATGGCCGGTGTCCAATAGCCAGGACTGATGCTCAACGGTGCCGTCCGCAATTTCCAGCGCCCCTGGGACGACAAGGCATAGCGTGGAATGAACAGGTCAGTCTGATAGGAGGCCATGCCCTGTAACGGGTCGGCAAAGGCGGACTGGTCAGTCATTTGCACCCTGCTGTTGTCGTCTACCGGATGTCGGCACCCGTTACGGGTAGCATTTCCGGATCAGACTGGCGAGGGATCATATGACCTATCCGACGACTCCTGCCGCCCGCAGCAGGGTGATGCGACCGGCATCCAGGCCCAGCAGGCCCGACAGAACCCGGTCGGTATCGGCGCCCAGGTCGGGCGGCGCCTGGCTTTCGACCACGGGGGACGCACCGAACTTCACCGGGCTGGCAACGCCCGGCACAGGGCCGGCGGTGGGATGCTGCATGGTCAGCGCCATGCCGCGATGGCGCACCTGCGGGTCGGCGAAGGCGGCGGACAGGCTGTTGATGGGGCCGGCAGGCACATCCGCCGCCTCCAGTGCCGCCAACCATTCCGCGCCCGGTCGCGTCATCAGACGGGCGGTGAGTAACGCTGTCAGTTCCACACGGTTGGCGACACGGGCGCGGTTGGTGGCGAACCGGTCATCCGTGCCCAGGTCCGCTACGCCCAGCACCTCACACAGGCGCTGAAACTGCCGGTCATTGCCGACGGCCAGATTGATATGGCCATCGGCCACCGCGAACATGTCATAGGGCACGATGGAAGGGTGGCCATTGCCCATCCGCCGTGGGTCGCGGCCCGATACCAGCACGTTCAGCGCCTGATTGGCCATGGCGGCCAGCATGCAATCCAGCAGGGCCACGTCGATCCGCTGCCCCTGGCCCGTGCGGTCACGATGATGCAGGGCGGCCAGGATGGCGTTGCCGGCATAAAGACCCGTGATGATATCGGCCAGCGCCACGCCGGCCTTTGCGGGGCCGCCATCGGGACTGCCGGTGACACTCATCAGCCCGCTCATCCCCTGGATCAGGAAGTCATAGCCCAGGCGTTGCGCATAGGGGCCATCCTGACCAAAGCCGGTGATGGAGCAATAGATCAGGCGGGGGTTGAGGGCCGACAGGCTGTCATAATCCAACCCGTACTTTGCCAGCCCCCCGACCTTGTAGTTCTCCACCACCACATCGGCGCTGCGGGCCAGATCGCGGATGATCGCCTGCCCGTCCGGTGTGGTGAAGTCCACGGCGATGGAGCGCTTGTTGCGGTTGGCGGTCAGGAAATAGGCGGACGGGCTGTCGGGTCCATCCACGAAGGGGGGGCCCCAGCGGCGGGTGTCATCCCCCTCCCCCGGTCGTTCCACCTTGATAATTTCGGCTCCGAAATCACCCAGCATCTGCGTGGCCCAGGGGCCGGCCAGGATGCGGGATAGGTCAAGGACGCGGATACCGTCAAGGGCGGCGGGCATGATCAAGGCTCCAGAATTGACACCCAGGCCGGCGCCCGCCGGCCCGCGACCACGTGGTCGCGAGCCAAGGGCGCGGATGCGCCCGCCCGGCGCTTGAGGGAACGATTAGAAGAACGCCTGAATGCCGGTGATCGCCCGGCCCAGGATCAGGGCATGAACGTCATGCGTGCCTTCATAGGTATTGACGGTTTCCAGGTTCACCATATGGCGGATCACGTCAAACTCACCGGAGATGCCGTTGCCGCCATGCATGTCGCGGGCCTGACGGGCAATGTCCAACGCCTTGCCGCAATTGTTTCGTTTCATTATCGAAATCATCTCCGGCGCCATCTGTCCGGCTTCGAAAAGACGGCCCAGACGCAACGACCCCTGCAGGCCCAGCGTGATGTCGGTCAGCATGTCGGCCAGTTTCTTCTGCACCAGCTGCGTGGCGGCCAGGGGCTTACCGAACTGCTTGCGGTCCAGCGTATAGGTGCGGGCGGCATGGAAGCAGGCCTCCGCGGCACCCATGGCGCCCCAGGAGATGCCGTACCGCGCGCGGTTCAGGCAACCGAAGGGACCCTTCAGGCCCGACACGTTGGGCAGGATGGCATCTTCCGGCACCACCACCCCATCCATCACGATCTCGCCCGTCAGGGAGGCGCGCAAGGACAGCTTGCCCTCGATCTTGGGCGCCGACAGGCCCTTCATGCCCTTTTCCAGGATGAAGCCCCGGATGGCGCCGTCATGGGCATCGGACTTGGCCCAGACCACGAAGACATCGGCGAACGGCGAATTGGTGATCCACATCTTGGACCCGGTCAGGCGGTAGCCATCAGCCACCTTTTCCGCGCGGGTGCGCATGCCGGCAGGGTCGGACCCGGCATCGGGTTCAGTCAGGCCGAAACAGCCGATCCACTCGCCCGACGCCAGCTTGGGCAGGTACTTGCGCTTCTGCGCCTCGCTGCCATAGGCCTCAATCGGGTACATGACCAGCGAGGATTGCACGCTCATCATCGAACGATAGCCGCTATCCACCCGCTCTACTTCGCGGGCGACCAGACCATAGGCGACATACCCGACACCGGCCCCGCCATATTCGGGCGAAACGGTCACGCCCAGCAGGCCCATATCGCCCATCTCCTTGAAGATGGCGGGATCGGTCTGTTCCTTCTCAAACGCCTGACGCACACGGGGGCGCAGCTTTTCCTGGGCATAGGCATGGGCGCTGTCCCGGATCATCCGCTCCTCTTCCGTCAACTGATCATTCAGAAGGAAAGCGTCATCCCAGTGGAACGCGGCCGTGCCAGCCATGGCGGAACCTCATTGTCGAAAGGTCGGAGAAGAACAGCGATACGCCGGGAGGAGGCGGGGTGCAAACCATGTTTCATCACCAACTTGATGAATATTTATCATCAACTATGGCGCCAGGAGCGCGGAACAGGCATGATATCCATAGATTGACGCATGATCGGCCCGACCCATGTATGCCCGTCGCCTGATCCCCAGCACCGCCGCCCTGATCGCGTTTGAGGCCGCATCACGCCTGGGCGGGTTCACGGCGGCGGCACAGGAACTGAACCAAACCCAGGGTGCCGTCAGCCGACAGGTGGCGCAGTTGGAGGGCATGCTGGGCGTCACCCTGTTCACGCGGGTACGGCAGCGGGTGGTGCTGACGCCGGCGGGACGTTATTTCGCGGATCAGGCGCGGGATATCCTGGGCCGGCTGGGCCATGCGGCGGCGCGCACCATCGCCTTTGACGGGGATGGCGGCACTCTGGATCTGGCCATCCTGCCCACCTTCGGCGCACGCTGGCTGATCCCGCGCATGGGTGATTTTTTCGCCCGCCACCGTGATGTGACCATCAATTTCTCCACCCGTGTCCGCCCCTTCGATCCGCGCGCTGAAGGCATCGACGCCGCCATCATGGCCGCCCCGCCGACCGCGCCCGGCCTGATCGGGCATCGTTTCATGGGGGAGGTGCTGCTGGCGGTCGCGGCCCCTGCCCTGCTGCGCGGGCGAACCATGCGGGGGCCAGCGGATGTCGCGGCATTGCCGCTGTTGCAACAGGAAACGCGGCCCGATGGTTGGGACCGCTGGTTCGCCTCACACAGCATCGCCCGCACGGGCGAGCAGCCCGTGCTGGTGTTTGAGCAATTCCTGCTGGTCATCCGCGCTGCCGTGGCCGGGTTGGGTGCAGCTTTGGTGCCGGATTTCCTGGTGCGCGATGAACTGGCGGCGGGTGAACTGATACGTCTGCCGGGCGGGGAGATGGCAACCGATGGCGGTTACCACCTCGTCTACCCCGCCGACCGCGAGGGCTATGGCCCCCTGGTCGCCTTTCGTGAATGGTTGCTGGCGGCGGCAGCCGCGTAAGGGTTACCCGTGTTTCACCGCACCCCGAATTGACGCTGCAATCGCCTCACGCAGGGGCGTCGGCTGGAACGCGTCATCATAGGGGCAGCAGCGCTGCTTTTGCTTGTCGGCGCGCGGGGTGAAGCCCTGGAGCCAGGAATATTTATTGACCATGCCCCAGGCCAGAATATCGCCTGTCTGTTTATAAGACAGCATCATGTCCAGATAGGCGCGGGCATAGTCAGCCACCCCCCTGTCGCGGGCCGCAATGTCGGCGGGCAGGCCCTTATCATTCACGTCGAACTCGGTGATCAGCAGGTCATAGCCCATGCCCACCACCTCATCGATGAAGCGCTTCCAGGCCATCTCCTCATATTTGGGGCCGCCATCGACCACCATGATATGCGACTGCACACCCAACGCATCGACCGGCGTGCCACGCTTGCGGAACCCTTCCAGCAGGCGCAGCACCCCGTCGCGATGCTTGGCATGGCCGGGTTCCCAACTCATGTAGTCATTATAGACAAGCTGCCCCTGGGGCAGGACCTCGCGCGCCTTGTGGAAGGTGATGTCCAGCACCTTTTCCGCCGGCACATGGCGGGTGAAAGCCGTTTCGCGCATCAGGCCGGTATCGGCATCCACCGCCTCGTTCACCACATCCCAGGAGGTGATGCGATCCTTGTAGGACCCAGCCACCATGGCGACATGGTCGGTCAACATCTTCTCCACCCCCTTTACGGGGTCAGACCCGAAATTATGGCTGTTCAGCCAGTCGGGCAGCCATTTGACATGGTGCCAGAGCAGGGTGTGACCCCGGAAAGCCAGGTTCTTCTCCTTGGCAAAGGCCAGCAGCTTCTCGGCCCGGTCAAAGGTGAAGACATCCGCCGACGGGCGCAGCGCGCCCCATTTCAACTCATTCTCCGGCACCAGCAGCCCGCATTCGGCCACCAGCAGGTCGCGATAGGCAGGGTCGGCAAAAGACCCGGTCAGGGTGCCAGGCCGCCCCGTCCCCACACAGGACCCGAACCGCCGGCCCGTCGCCTTGGCCAGATCGTTCAAGGAAGGGCCGGGAGCGGCAGCAAACACGGGCAATGTAGCAGCGACGGACGCAGCCAGAGCGGTCGTCAGGACCTGACGCCGGGACAGGCGGGGGTTCATGGGCATCTCCCAGAGCATTGATTATTGTTAGCGGTATCATAACAGGATGAAATCCCGGTGGGAACCGGGTTGTTGAGAGTCCTCCGTTACCCCTTCGCCACCGCCTTCTGACAACCCTGTCAAACCCCTGGACAGCACCGCCGCGTTTCCTCATGATAACGCTAACAATCCGAAAAGGGTTAATGTTCGGGAGGACAAATGCGGTTGGGTCGGTTTGCATCGCTGCTGGCGATGGGTTTGCTGCTGGGGACATCCGGCGTCGGATATGCGGGTGAGGCGCGGTTCGATTGGTTCGAATATCGCGGATCGGACCCGGCGGATGCCAAGACCCTGGGCGCCAACGAATACCGCAATCCGGTCATTGCCGGTTTCTATCCCGACCCGTCGATCACACGGGCGGGAGAGGATTATTATCTGGTCAATTCCAGCTTCGGCTGGCTGCCCGGCCTGCCCGTTTTCCATTCCCGCGATCTGGTCACCTGGACACAAGTGTCCAACGCCATCGCCCGGCCCGGCCTGGTGAATTTCGGCCATGGCGGCCTGACGGGTGGGCTGTTCGCGGCGTCGATCAGCCACCATGATGGTCGGTTTTATATCGTCAATACCAGCTTCTATAGCGGCGGCAATTTCGTGGTGACGGCCACGGACCCTGCCGGACCCTGGTCCGATCCGGTCTGGCTGCCCGATCTGCGCAATGGCATCGACCCGTCCCTGTTCTTTGACGATGATGGCCGCGCCTGGATCTTGAATAACGACCTGCCGGAGGGCGACAAGGAAGCCTATGACGGGCACCGCGCCCTGTGGATTCAGGAATTTGACGCCAAGAACCTGAAGACCATCGGCCCACGCACCATGATCGTCAGCGGCGGCGCGGATATCGCCAGCAAGCCCGGCTATGTCGAAGGTCCGCATCTTTATAAGAAGGACGGCTTCTACTATCTGACAGCGGCAGAGGGCGGGACCGGTACCAGCCACGCGCAGATGATCTGGCGCGCCCCAGCTCCCAC
>JAEMSB010000744.1 GCA_016463045.1 Niveispirillum sp. | reverse complement strand
CGGCTGGAGGTGGATGGGGCAGTGAAGGGGTTTGGGGATGGCAAAACCCTGGATTTCTTCCTGTCCCCCGGTGATGTCGCCGCCCGCGATGTACACTATGCCTTCACCAGCCCTGACCGGACCACCGTGGACCGCATCTATGCGGTGGGGCAGGCGGCGGGCCTGCATCTGGACCGGGCGCCGGCCCTGATGCCGCATGTCCATGCCAGCTATTATGCCGGGTTCCTGCGCGATCCCGATGGGCGGCTGGTGGAGTTTGTCTGTCACAAGCCGGAGTGACCGGGCCCCGCGCATGCCGGCCCCGGCATGATTGCTGCGGCCATGACCGAAGCATGGGGCCGCATGCTCTGCTATTCACAAAGCCAGGACTATCGGGTGTGTGGATCGGGTGATGGGTGACAGGCCGTTGATGATCAGGGAATTGCTGCTGCTGTTGCTGCTGGCGACGCTGTGGGGTTCCTCCTACACCTTCATCAAGATCGGGGTGGAGACGATACCGCCCGTCACCCTGATTGCGGTCCGCACCCTGATCGCCGGGTCCATCCTGCTGCTGGTCATGCGCTGGCAGGGGATTTCCATGCCGCGCGATCCGGTCGTCTGGCGGCAATTCATGTTTCAGGCGGTGATGAATTCCGCCGTGCCCTTCACGCTCGTCGCCTGGGGGGAGAAGTCGGTCGATGCCGGGCTGGCCGCCATCCTGAATTCCACCACACCGATCTTCACCTTCCTGCTGACGGCCCTGATCACCCGGCATGAGCCGGTGACGATGCGAAAGCTGTTTGGGGTGACGACGGGCCTGATCGGCATCTGCCTGATCATCGGGGTGGAGGCGCTGGACGGGCTGGGTGACCAGCTTCTGGCACAGATCGCCATCGTGGCTGCCACCGTCTCCTATGCCGGTGCCGCCATCTATGGGAAGAATTTCAAGGGCCTGCATCCCATGCAGCCGGCGGCGGGGTCGATGCTGTGCGGGGCTGTCCTGCTGCTGCCGGTCAGTCTTTTCGTGGATCAGCCTTGGACCCTGACGCCGTCGATGCCATCCATCGGGGCGCTGCTGTGCCTGTCGGTCTTTTCCACGGCCATCGCCTTTACGATCTATTTTCGGCTTATGCAGACGCTGGGGTCGATCGGCACCACGTCACAGGCCTATCTGCGGGTGCCGATCGGGGTGGGGCTGGGCATGCTGTTCCTGGGGGAAAGCCTGTCGCATACGGCGTTGATCGGGCTGGTTTGCGTGGTGCTGGCCGTTATCGCCATGACCATGCCCGCCCGGCGCAAGGCCTAGGCCTGTCCCCGTTAGAGCGGTTTACGGTTGACCGGAAACCGCTCCGGCGGCGACTGCCGCCGCGCTGCACGTGCGGCGTGAAGCCAAGCTGCGCATGCAGCGCCAACGACTGAGGAAAACGAAAAGCTAGAGCGTGTTCCGGTCGGCGGAAACACGCTCTAGCGGAAGGCGTTACCTGCCGGCAGGCCCAGCTTGCGCAGGATCATGGCGGCGGGGCAGAAGCCGGTGATCCCGGCCTGCAGCATGTTCGCCCCGACAAAGGCGGTCAGCCACAACCAGGCGGGATCGACCAGGGTGGCCAGGGACAGGCTGATCAGCACCATGGCGCCGGCGAAGGACAGGACGGCTTTATCGACATTCATGACAAGGCTCCTTGGATGATGGGGGCGGGGAATGATCCCGTCTCCTCTTGTTGATAATGATATATTCAAATATATGAAGATATGAAATAACTGAAGCCACAGCTATGCCCCGGGCACATGCGCCGCGCCGTTGACGGCGATCTGGCAACAAAATACCTTCATATATATGAATATACAGAAGGAGCGTCATCCGATGCTGAAGGAACATTCCCCCGCCACGGTCCATGATATGGTGGCCGACCGGTCGATCCTGCTGGTCGATGTGCGCGAGCCGCAGGAATTCGCGGCGGCCCGCATCCATGGGGCGGTACTGT
>JAEMSB010000230.1 GCA_016463045.1 Niveispirillum sp. | reverse complement strand
GTGTAGGAACCCGCCTTGTGCCCCACGGGCAGATCGACCTGTATCCGCCCCAGGCTCAACGGCACTGGCAGGCGCGGCCCCGCCGGGGGTGGCGTGTCGGCACAGGCCGACAGTAGCAGGATCAGGCAGAGAACAAGGATCGAACCGGCGGAATGGCGCATGCGACACAATCTGAAAGGATCAAGCCGCCATAAAATTACAATTATAATCGCTCCCGCGTCCAGGCCCGCGCAAGGGAACGGACGCTGCCTTGCAAAAGGGCCGGATGACAGGGACGGCCCCGGTTGATAGGAAATTCCCATGTCGAACGCAGCCGCCCCCTCCGCCCGTTCTCCGCGCCGTGCCGTTGTCGAACGCACGACGAAGGAGACCCGCATCCGTGTCGCCGTCGACCTGGACGGCACCGGGGTCTATAAGGTGTCCACCGGCATCGGGTTCCTGGACCATATGCTGGAACAGCTGTCGCGCCATTCGCTGATCGACCTGGAGGTTGAGGCGGTGGGCGATCTGCATATCGACTTCCACCATACGACCGAGGATACGGGCATCGCCATCGGCGAGGCCGTGGCCAAGGCGCTGGGCGACCGCAAGGGTATTCAGCGTTACGGCGACGCCCTGATCCCCATGGATGAGACGCTGACCCGCGTCGCCATCGACCTGTCGAACCGCCCCTACCTGATCTGGAAGGTCAATTTCACCCGAGACAAGCTGGGTGACATGGACACCGAACTGTTCAAAGAATGGTTCCAGGCCTTTGCGCAAGCCGCGGGCGCTACGCTGCATGTCGAGAACCTGTATGGTGAGAATAACCACCATATCGTGGAGAGCAGCTACAAGGCACTGGCCCGCGCCTTCCGCGCCGCGGTTGAGATCGATCCGCGCAAGGCCGATGCCGTGCCCTCCACCAAGGGTGTGCTGGGCGGGTCGCTGTAAGCGCCCTCCCCTTTTCCCTTCCCTTCCCGTCGCATGGGCAAGGCACCATGACCGATAGCGTCGCCCTGATCGATTACGGCTCCGGCAATCTGCGTTCCGCCGCCAAGGCCCTGGAACGTGCCGTGGCCGATGGCGGGCTGGATGCCCGCATCATCGTCACCAATGACCCGGATGTGGTGCGCGGTGCTGCCCGCGTCGTGCTGCCCGGCGTCGGCGCGTTTGCCGATTGCAAGGCGGGGCTGGACGCCGTGCCCGGCATGGTCGATGCCCTGACCGAACGCGTTATCCGACAGGGTGCCCCCTTCCTGGGCATCTGCGTCGGCATGCAGCTGATGGCCAAGGCCGGGGTGGAGCATGGCGTGCATCCGGGCCTTGGCTGGCTGGATGCGACGGTGGAGGCGCTGACGCCCGCCGATCCCGCCCTGAAAATCCCGCATATGGGCTGGAACGAGTTGATCGTGAAGGCACCGGCCCACCCGGTTCTGGCCGGCATCACGCCCGGCACGCACACCTATTACGTCCATTCCTATGCCATGAAGGTCGCCGATCCGGCCCTGGTTCTGGCCGCCTGCGATTATGCGGGGGAGTTCCCGGCCATTGTTGGGCGCGACAATCTGGTGGGCATGCAGTTCCACCCCGAGAAAAGCCAGGCCGCCGGCCTGTCCATCATCGGCAATTTCCTGCGGTGGCGGCCATGAGCACGCAGCATCAGAACCCGCTGGCCGGGTCCGACAGCATCGTGACCGTGGAAAAGGTGACGGAGCTGAAGCGGTCCGACCTTTACGACCTGTGCGACGCGGCAGAGGCGGCCATCATCGATGGCGGCGGCTTCGGCTGGGTCACCCCGCCCGACCGCGAGGTGATGGAGCGCTACTGGAAGGGCGTGATGGCCGTGCCGGAACGCACCCTGGTGGTGGGCCGCCTGGACGGCGTCATCGCCGGCTCGGCGCAGCTGGTCCGCCCCACCCGCAATAACGAGGCGCAGGCCTTCGCCTGCAACCTGACCACCAGCTTTGTCGCCCCCTGGGCGCGCGGTCACGGCATGGCGCGCAAGCTGACCCAGGCCATCATTGACGAGGCCACCAATCTCGGCTTCGGCATCTTGAACCTGGATGTGCGGGAGACGCAACGGGCCGCCATCACGCTTTACGACCATATGGGTTTCACGCGCTGGGGCACCCATCCGCATTACGCCCGCGCCAAGGGCCGGACCATTGCCGGCCATTTCTATTACAAGGTCCTGGAACGGCCGGAAGACGAGACGGAGCCGCAAGCATGATCCTCTACCCCGCTATCGACCTGAAGGATGGCAATGCCGTCCGCCTGCTGCGCGGCGAGATGGATCAGGCGACCATCTTCAACACCGATCCCGCTGCCCAGGCCGAGACGTTTCAGGCCCAGGGCTTTGAATGGCTGCATCTGGTAGACCTGAACGGCGCCTTCGCGGGATCGCCCGTCAATGGGGTGGCGGTTGAGTCTATCCTCAAGCGCGTGAAGCTGCCGACGCAGTTGGGTGGCGGCATCCGCGATCTGGACACGATCGGTTTCTGGCTGGAGCGTGGCCTGACCCGCGTCATCCTGGGCACCGTCGCGGTGAAGAACCCGACCCTGGTGAAGGAAGCCTGCAAGGCCTTCCCCGGTCATGTCGCCGTCGGCATCGATGCCCGCGACGGCTATGTCGCGGTGGAAGGTTGGGCAGAAACCAGCACCCTGAAGGCGCTGGACCTGGCCCTGAAATTTGAGGATTGCGGCGTCGCCGCCATCATCTATACCGATATCGACCGTGACGGCGCGCTCGGCGGGGTGAATGTGGAGGCGACGGCCGATCTGGCCAGCCACCTGACCACGCCTGTCATCGCCTCTGGCGGCGTCTCGTCGCTGGCCGACCTGCACGCCCTGAAGAAGGTGGAGCATACGGGCATTAACGGCGTCATCTCCGGTCGCGCGCTTTATGACGGGCGCATTGACCCGGCGGCGGCGCTGGCGGTCTTAAGGGGGGAATGAGCCGATGCTGAAGGCACGCATCATCCCCTGCCTGGACGTGAAGGACGGCCGCGTCGTCAAGGGCGTGAACTTCGTCGACCTGATTGATGCCGGCGACCCGGTGGAACAGGCCCGTCTCTATGACGCCGCCGGTGCCGACGAGCTGACCTTTCTCGACATCACGGCCAGCAGCGACAATCGCGAGACCATCTTCGACGTGGTGCGCCGCACCGCCGAACAGGTCTTCATGCCGCTGACCGTCGGCGGCGGTGTGCGCACGGTTGAGGATATCCGCAAACTTCTGCTGGCCGGTGCCGACAAGGTGTCGATCAACACCGCCGCCGTCCACCGCCCGGAGTTCGTGCAGGAGGGGGCGCAGAAGTTTGGCGCGCAATGCATCGTGGTCGCCATCGACGCCAAGGAGGTCGAGCGCGGCCCCAATGGTGAGCAGCGCTGGGAAGTGTTCACCCATGGCGGGCGCAACCGCACCGGCATCGACGCCGTCCAATGGGCGCGGCGTATGGCCGAGTATGGGGCCGGTGAGATCCTGCTGACCTCCATGGATCGCGACGGCACCAAGCAGGGCTTCAACCTGGAACTGACCCGCGCGGTCGCCGACGCCGTGACCATCCCCGTCATCGCCTCTGGCGGCGTCGGGAACCTCGACCATCTGGTCGATGGCGTGAAGTTGGGCCACGCATCCGCCGTGCTGGCCGCCAGCATCTTCCATTTCGGCACCTACACCATCGCCCAGGCCAAGGAACACATGGCCCAGGCGGGGATACCGATCCGTCTTTAAAGGGAATGCCGATGTCCAATCCCGCCATCCTGGACGATCTCTACGCCACCATCCTGTCGCGCAAGGGCGGCGATCCCGACAGCTCGCATACCGCCCGCCTGTTCCATCGCGGCCGCGCCAAGATCGCCCAGAAGGTGGGAGAAGAGGCGGTGGAGACGGTGATCGAGGCCATGGCGGGGACACCGGAAAAACTGGCTTCGGAATCTGCGGATCTTCTTTACCATCTTCTGGTGCTTTGGGCCGATGCCGGGGTGCAACCTGCCGATGTCTATGCCATCCTGGAGGGACGGAAGGGCGTCAGCGGGATCGAGGAAAAGAAGAACCGCACACAAGCCTGAAACGGCGTTCCCATAACAGTGGAAGGATCGGTGCCTTGATCTATGATCGCAGCAATATCTTCGCCCGTATCCTGCGCGGGGAAATCCCCTGCAAGAAGGTGTACGAGGACCCGTACGCCCTGGCCTTCCACGATATCAATCCCCAGGCCCCGACCCATATCCTGGTGATCCCCAAGGGCCCCTTCACCAGCTTCGCCGATTTCTCGTCCCAGGCCACGATCGAGGAAATCGCCGGCTTCGTGCGCGCCGCCGGTCTGGTGGCCCGTCAGGCGGGGGTGGAGGATAGCGGCTATCGTCTGCTGGCCAATCACGGCCCCGACAGCCACCAGGAAGTCCCGCATTTCCACATCCACATCGTGGGCGGAAAGCCGTTGGGTCCGCTGTTGGCTTAGCTTTTCATGTTCCTCAAGCGCCGGCGCTGTTTGCGGTCAATCGGAAACAGCTCTCCCCCTACCCGATGTCCTTGCGCATCGGGACGAAGGGGATGACGTTGCCGTCTGACAATTTCTCGGCATGGGTACCGGTGGCGATGAAGCCCAGCGCCTTGTACAGCGGCACGCCGGGCAACGTCGCCATCAGTTCCAGGCTGCGGAACCCCTCGGCCAGGGCCGCCTGTTCGGCGGCCTGCATCATCAGGCGGGCAATGCCGCGCCGGGCAAAGGATGGGTCGACGAAGAAAGCGCGGATCTTGGCGGCATCGACGCCTGGGTCCAGCAGTTCCGGCGACCGGCCCGCCGCCTGATCCCCCCCGAACAGTGTCTTACGCCGGCTCCACCCGCCACAGGCGGCATAGCGGTCGCCGACCATCACCGCGAAATAGGTGCCGTCAGCGATCAGGGTGCCGTCGATGCCGAAAATGGCCTTCAGCGAGGCGTCGATCTGGCCGGGGCTGTAATAGTCCCGGCTGAGATCGCGCACCGACCGCTCCAGAAGGGCCTCCAACGCCGGCCGGTCTTCGGGCGTGGCCAGGCGCAGGACGGGTTCATCCACCATGGTTACGGCCGCATCCCCTTCACATCCTCTGGCGTCACGGCATCCTTATAACCGTTGCCGAAATGCGTGCGGACATAATTCACGACGGCGGCCACCTGTTCATCCGACAGATAGGCGAAGGACGGCATGGCCTTCTGTCCATTGACGACCATGTGGATCGGGTAGGTCCCGGCCTCCAGATTGCCGTTGGCGGCCAGGGCCGGATAGGCACCGGCCCCTTGCGCGCCCCTGCCGTCGGGCATGTGACAGCCCTGGCAGATGGCGTGATAGAGCTGTTCGCCATTCTGATAGGAGAAGCGGCGGGCATCGGCGAAATCGCTGCTCTGGGCATCGGTGCGCTGGGCGCCTGCAGGGCCCGTGGCAGCCAGGGCGGCCAGGAACAGGGCGGCGATGGAGATCGGCTTGATCATGCGCATGTCGTTCTTCCCCATGATCATTTCGCAGTAACGCGCTGGTGCAGGCGGGTGATGGCGTCCAGCGATGATTGCACCGCCCCTTCCTGCCAGGCCGGCAGGTAGGAGACATGTTCACCGGCCAGCAGGATGCGCCCGTCGATCTGGCACATGTTCTTGTAATGCTCGGCCCGCTTCGCCTCCGTCCATGACCCGAAACAGCCCAGCGTCCAGGGCACGCGGTGCCAGGCGACGGCCACGCCATTGTCGAATTCCTTGAGATATTGCGGATGGATCTGCGCACCGAACTCCACGCATTTCTTCACCCGCTCCTCCGGTGCCATGGAGGCGAATTCATAGGCGAACGGGCCCCAGGGATAGGCGCCCAGCAGTACGCCCTTGCCCTTCGCGCCATAATGGCTGTGGGGATAGGCGATCAGGGAGATGGGCAGGTCGGTATAGGTGATACCGCCATAAATCTCCTCATCCTGTTCCCAGAAACGGCGCTTGAATTGCAGACCCACCTTGAACGCCGCCTCATACGGCAGGGCGTTGATGGCGGCGTCCATATCCGCCGAGACGTTCTTCTTGATCTGCGACAGGATGGAGGCGGGGATGGTGCAGAGGCACCAGTCGGCCTTGGCCGTCTTCACAGCCCCGCCAGCCTTGGTGTCGGTATAGGTGACGGTGACGCCGCCCGTATCCTGCTGAATCTCTGTGACCTTGGCGTTGAAGGTGATCTTGTCCTTCACCTTTTCGGCCAGCGCCATCGGGCCGGCATCCATGCCGCCTTCGGGCTGGAACAGGGCGGTATGGAATTCGTACCCCGATCCCGTGCCGATAGCCCGCCACAGGCCGGATTGCAGCAATTGAGAGAATTCGATGGGTTTAGAGAAGACGGGTTCCCCCGACAGGCCGCCGCCCGGATCCTTTTCAAAACCACGGCGGTTGGACGTTTCGGCATTGGCCTTGTAGGCATAGTTGTCATCAAGCGCGCCCCAGTCCTGCATGGCCTCCAGCAGCTTTTCCTGGTCCTCCTTGGTGACATAGCCGTCCAGCCCGCCCTTGTGCCCCAGCTTGGACAGAAGCTCGGCGACATGGCCGTTGAAATCGGCCAGCACATGGCGGTAGCGCTGCGGCTTGCCGCCAAAGGCGCTCTTTGAATGGACATAGGCGTTGTAATTCACCTGGAAGAACGGCTCCAGCTTCACGCCCAGCTCGTGATAGTAATGCATCACGCCGCGATGATGGTATGGCACGCGCCAGGGACCGGGATTCAGGTAATGGCCCTTGTCGAACCCCACCTTCTGCGTGAATCCGCCCAGTTCGGTGTAGGTATCGCCACCGCGCAGGGTCCAGGCGCGGCCACCGGCCTTTTCCCGGTATTCCAGAACCTGCACCTTGTACCCGGCCTTGCCCAGCTCATAAGCCGCCACCAGACCGGCCCAGCCGGCACCCAGGATCAGCACCGACGTGCCCTTGGGCGTGCCGGACAGATTGGGCGGCCCCTTGAACTCGCTCTCGGCCGCATAGCCCAGCGACGTGGCCGCCTGATACATGACGGAGCTGCCGGCAGCCGTACCGATCATGGCCAGCAGTTCGCGCCGCGTCATGCGGGACCGGGGTGGCATGTTGTTCATTGCAACCATCATCGCCTCGGATGGGAAATTCAGGGCACGACCTCGCAAGCACCGCCCCCGGTGATGCCGGGGGCGGCGAAGGTCGAGATGACAGGGATTTCAAAGGCCGGGGGCGGGGGATG
>JAEMSB010000743.1 GCA_016463045.1 Niveispirillum sp. | reverse complement strand
CAGGAATGCTGACGAGCGTCTGCGTCTCGACGTTGCCGATATCCGTTCCATGCTGGCCTGGGCGCTGGCGGGGGCGGATATTGTGAAGGGCCAGGAACTGGCCATCACGGCATGTCGGCTGTGGAACTATGTCGGCCCCATGAATGACATGGTTCAGCATGTGATGCGTGCCTGGGAGCTTTGTGACGATCAGACACCACCCCATATCCGGGCGACCCTTGGTCTTCTGATCCATGGCGAGGGCTTGCCCCTCCGGCTGCCGTTCCATGCCCATCGCGAAACCTATGCCCGTACGGAATTGCCCTGGGCCGTGGCGGCGCTGCGGGCACCGGATGTGCCCCCATTCTTCTGCATCGATGGTCTGCTGTCCGCCGGGTATATCCGGTGGTACACGGGCGATACGGCGGCGTGTCTGGAACTATGGGCTGAGGGTGTGGACTATTCCGGCCAGCGCAAAATGTATTCCGATCAGGTGCGGCTATTGTCGCTGGCTGGCTGGCTGCGCGCGGAGACGGGCGATGCCGAAGGTGCCCGTCAGGAATTTACGAAGGCCCAATCCATCGCAGAACAGCAAGGCCTGTTTCGCAAACTGCCCATGCTGCGTCTGGCGGAGGCGGAGTTCAGCGCCGGCAACCGTGATGCAGCCATTGAGATGGTGCGACTGGCCCTGACCCTGTCGGAACCGACCATGCCCATCCTGCAACAGACCTTGCATGCCAACCTGTCATCCTACCTGCTATTGTGCGGACAGGTGGAGGAGGCGTTGGTGCAGGCGCAAGCCGCCCTGATCATCACACGGCGGGTTCAATACAGCTTCGCCTATTCCTGGACATTGGAACGGGGGGCGCTTCTGGCCCTTCGCCTTGGCCGGCCCGACCTGGCACGGCCCCTGGCGGCGCTGGGCGACAGGATGGTTCGCACCGATACGCGCAAGCGGGGCGGGGTGGAACGCGAGCTGTACGTTCTGCTGATGGCCGAACTGGAACCTTTTGCAGCGGCGGACGACGCGGCGGATTGGACGGTTGAGCAGGCGCTGGCGGCACTGGCGGCGTTCTATGCCGAACATCCATCCTCCCTGTCATCCATGCCGTGATAGTTTTGCACGCTTTGATGAAGATCCGGGGACAGGATGATGAGTGGTAAGGTTCTTGTTATGGCGGTGCTGGCCGTCGCCACGCTGAGCACAACATTGCCGGCGCTGGCACTGGAGGGGGCTTCTTCCTACATGAAGGACGGGGATATCGACCTTCTGTCGATCCTGCCCGCTGCGCCCAAGGAAGGTGACCCCCGCGCCGAGGCCGACCGTGCCATTTTCCGCGCCACCCGGAAGCTGGAAGGCACACCGCGCTGGCAGTTGGCCACCAGCGATGTCAGCGAGAAGCCGGACTACATGTACAGCGCCTATAGCTGCGCCATGGGCTTGGAACTGACGGAAAAGCAGGCGCCGGCCCTGACCCATCTTCTGGAAACGGCTGCGGATGATGCGTCTGATGCCAACCGCGCCGTGAAGAAGAAGTTCCAGCGTCAGCGACCCTTCAAGTTTGATGACGGCCCGATCTGTCAGTCCCGGATCGAGGTGATGAGCTTTGATTATCCGTCGGGCCACACCACCCATGGCTGGACCTGGGCCCTGATCCTGGCCGAACTGGTGCCGGAGCGGGCATCGGCCATCCTGGCGCGCGGTCGTGCCTATGGCGAAAGCCGGATCGTCTGTGGCGTTCACAATGCCAGTGCGGTGGAGGCCGGGCGTCTGTCCGCCACCCTGTCCATGACCCGTCTGCGATCCTCCCCCGCTTTCCAGGCAGACTTTGCGGCAGCCAGGGCGGAACTGTCCGCCCTGGCGTCCCGGTCCCAGCCGGATGCCGCCAGCTGTCAGGCCGAAGCCCAGACCCTGGCAACGCCGGTTCTGTGATCGACCTATCTCGATAGTAGTATTCAGGGGCGATAGATCAGTCCAGTTTCATGGAAC
>JAEMSB010000742.1 GCA_016463045.1 Niveispirillum sp. | reverse complement strand
CAAACCCATCTTGGCACTTAGATGCCGTGAGCGGGAGCCATCCACCTCATCCGGTTACTAGTGGGAATAAGGGATAGCTGCCGAACTTTTTGCGCTTGGGCACGCCGCGATGTTATGAAAGCCATCATTCGTCCACCGGCCAGTCATCGGCGCTTATATGCCAGATCTGACATTCTTTTGGCGGTCATTTGGCTCAACAAAATGTCTGCGGCCAGCGCTTTATTTCCATCCGGGAGAAGGGAACGCTTGATCAGGCAGAAGCGAAAATGGGCACCAACATATGTTCGATAGCCTTATCCACCCACTGGGTTTCGTTCGCCTCATCGCCTGAGAGTCGAGCGATCAGTTCCGGGTTGCCGAATGTTATCAGCGCAGCACCGATCAGTGTGAAATAGGCCGTGACGGGCTCTGCGCCCGCCAGTCGGCGTTGCGCCTGCAACCCGTCGAACAGAGGTTCGAGCAACCGCCAAACCGGTTGACCAAAATTGACGACCACCCATTCATGGCGTGCCGACAGGACGGAAAATTCCTGAAGCATGAGGCGCGTCAGGCGGGGATTTGACGCGAAGGTCCGCAGAAAGTCCGGCAAAACCTTGTGGGCGGTAACAACGGGGCTGGCTAACGCATCGAGCGTCAGATGTGCGCTCAGATATGCTTCGCCCTGGCGCGCGAATGTTTCGATAACCTGCCGCCAAAGCGCCATTTTCGAGGGGAAATAATAGGCAAGATGGCCCTGCTCGATACCCGCTGCCGCCGCTATCGCCCGCGTACTGGCGCCTTCAAAGCCCAGATCCGAAAAGACCCGCAACGCTGCGTCGAGAACGATCCGCCGATTTTCCTGACCATCATATCGGGCCGGACTGCTGTCCTTTGGCACCCTTTTTCCTTTGTTCATGCGGCCTGTTTGCCGGTCCCGCAAGTCCAGCGCAAGGGTCAAGTTTGTCGGTTGACAAATATCTTAGTCATATGACAAACACTAGGCCAGCGTAAAACTGACCTGCCTTGGAGAGAGCCATGTACCCGCTTGCCGCTGATCAACCCTATCCGCGCAACCAATGGTGGGTGGCGGCCTACACATCGGAACTGGGGCGGACGTTGCTGGCCCGGGACATTCTGGGGGAGCCGGTCCTGTTCTATCGCACCGAAAACGGCGATCCAGTCGCGCTGGCAGGCATCTGTCCCCATCGTGCCTTCCCGCTGGAACGCGGACGCCTGGTCGGGGATGCCGTGCAATGTGGGTATCACGGCTTTACTTTTGGGGCTGACGGGCATTGCCAGTTCGTGCCCAGCCAGAAGAATGTGCCGCAAAAATCAGCCCTGCGCCGCTACCTGGTCGTGGAACGAGGCAATCTGCTGTGGATCTGGACCGGACAAGAAAGCCTGGCCGATCCCGGCCTGATCCCCGATATGGAAGCGATCGGGCCCGGCAATCCCGACTGGGTCGTTGAACAGCATCCGCTTGCCACCGTCGATGCGCGTTACACGCTCTTGATCGAAAATCTGCTCGATCTCAGCCATGTTACCTTCATTCACGCCAACACCATTCCGGGCGGGAGCAAGGTGGTCGAAATTCCGGTCACACTGGCAGAGACCGAGCGCAGTCTTACCGTCCAGCGCAACGGCCAGAACCTGCCGCTCAATCCGCTGATCCAGATGCAATTCCCCCATCAGCAAGGGCCGGTCCATCAGCAATTTGATGCTGAATATATGGGACCGTGCCTGATCCGCACCGGTGGCGCAATCACCGATGCTGCCAGTGGCGTGGTGCTGGGCATTCAGAATTTTTTGCACATGATCACGCCTGCATCGCCGACCCGGCTGCACTATTTCGTCAACACCGCACGCAATTTCGGCCTCGATAATCCAGCCCTGACCGCGATGAACCTTGGAATGGGCACGCGCATCCAGCCCGAAGACATCGATGCAATCGAAACGATCGAAGCCGTGCTGCAATCGGGTGCGACGCTGCCG
>JAEMSB010000229.1 GCA_016463045.1 Niveispirillum sp. | reverse complement strand
ACCGTGGACAAAAGCGGGCCGGGGTCGCGCAGGGTGGACGCCCCGGTATGCATCAGCAGGAAGGACCCGGTGCCGTAGGTATTCTTGGCCAGCCCCGGCCCATGGCAGGCCTGACCGAACAGGGCCGCCTGCTGATCCCCCGCCACGCCCGCGATGGGAATGCCGCCGGCACCCAGGAACCCGTCCGCCGTCGTATGGCCCAGCACGGCGGACGATGACCGTACCTCCGGCAGACCGCGCGCGGGCACTTCCATCAGGGCCAGAAGCTCGCTGTCCCAGTCCCCAGTGTGGATATCGTAAAGCTGGGTTCGTGCCGCGTTGGAAGGATCGGTGACGTGGGCCGCACCGCCCGTCAGGTTCCAGATCAGCCAACTGTCGATGGTCCCGAAAAGGATATCACCCTTCTCCACACCCGTCCGCAGACCGGGAACATTCTCCAGAAGCCAGCGCAGCTTGGTGCCCGAGAAATAGGGATCAATGACCAGACCGGTTTTGGCGCGCACCATATCCGTCACGCCGCTGCGGGTGCGCAGGTCATCGCAGAAGGCGGCGGTGCGCCGATCCTGCCAGACAATGGCGCGATGCGCCGGCTCACCCGTATGCCGGTTCCAGGCCAGCACCGTTTCGCGCTGATTGGTGATTCCAATGGCGCGCAGGTCCCGTGCCGACAAACCCGCCGCCGCCAGGGCCCGCCCCGCTGTATCGAGTGTGACCCGCCAGATCTCCGCCGCGTCATGCTCCACCCAGCCGGCCTGCGGATAATGTTGCGTAAACTCCGCATAGGCGCGCCCGACAATATGCGTCTCACGGTCGAAAATGATGACCGTCGTCCCTGTCGTCCCCTGATCTATGGCAAGGATATGCCCGTTCATCCGGCGGCCCTCCCGAAGGCTTTTATCTGTTTTCTGCGCTGATGCGATTGCAGCCTGACATGCTATCCGATGCAACGGACAATATGTCTATCCAGCGCCCCAGTCACATGGCATATTTATCAGATAAATAAGCGGGTAACGACCGTCAAGTCGGCATGGACATATTTAGCATATTTATATGAAGAAATTTGACGCCCCCTGCGCCCCACGCTATGATTGGCGTCATTGAAAGTGGCAGAAGCCCCCGTATCCGGGGCCATCCCCAAGAGACAAAAATGAAAATCGCCAGGATTGAACTGTTTCAGGTGCCGCCCCGTTGGGTATTCGTGCGCGTCGAAACCGACTGCGGTATCGTCGGCTGGGGCGAATGCAGCCTTGAAGGCCATGCGGAGGCGGTAATTGGCGCCTTTGAAAGCCTGAAGGATCGGTTCCTGGGCGCCGATGCCGCGCGGATTGAGGATATCTGGCAGATTTCATATCGTCTGGGTTTCTACCGGGGCGGGCCGGTGCTGATGTCGGCCTTGTCGGGGCTGGATCAGGCGCTCTGGGATATCAAGGGTAAGGCTCTGGGCGTGCCGGTCTGGCAACTGCTGGGCGGCGCCGTCCGCGACCGTATCGAGTGCTATGCCTGGATCGGCGGCGACCGCCCGGATGAGGTGGCGGAGGCCGCCCGCCTGCGCCGGGAACAGGGGTTCCGTGCCGTCAAAATGAACGCGACCGCGGAAATGGCCTGGGTTGGCACGGGCAAGGACATTGACGGTGTCGTTGAACGCGCCCAGGCCGTGAAGGAGCAGGGGCTGGAGGTTGGGCTGGACTTCCATGGCCGCATCCACAAGCCCCTGGCCAAGCAGGTGGCCGTCGCGCTGGAGCCGCTGCGCCCGCTGTTCATTGAGGAACCGCTGCTGTCGGAGAATATCGAGGGCATCGCACAGCTGGCAAACCTGACCAGCCTGCCCATCGCGCTGGGCGAGCGGCTGTACAGCCGCTGGGATTTCAAGCCATTCCTCAATCAGGGCATCGTAGATATCATCCAGCCCGACCTGTCGCATGCTGGCGGCATTTCAGAGGTCAAGCGCATCGCCGCCATGGCCGAGGCGTACGACGTGGCGCTGGCCCCGCATTGTCCGTTGGGTCCCATCGCCTTTGCCGCCTGTTTGGCCGTGGGCTTTAGCACGCCGAATTTCTTCATTGAGGAAATGTCACTGGGCATCCATTACAACACCGATGGCTATGACCTGCTGACCTATCTGGCCGATCCATCGGTCTTTGCGCTCAGCGATGGCCATGTCGGCATTCCCACCGCCCCCGGTCTGGGGATCGAGGTGAATGAGGCCCTGGTCCGTGAATTGTCGGCCACCCCGCACCGCTGGCGTAACCCGGCCTGGCGCATCGCCGATGGCAGCGTGGCGGAATGGTAAGCGCGTATCGCCCCTTCCTTTTGACGCACTGATCGCAACTCATCGACTGGCAGCCCGGCGTTTGAAGGTCGCGTGCGGTCAACTTTCTGGAATGTTCAGACGGCCCCCCGGCCTTCGCTGGGGAGCTGCCTGATCAAGGGACTGGTGCGCCCAGCATCTTGTGGCATAAGGAGGCCCATCTCAGTCCCTGGAACCCGGCCCCATGATCCGCCTTGAAAATATCAGCAAACACAATGGTCACCGCATTCTCTTCCTGGAATCCTCTGCAGCACTGAACCGGGGGGAGAAGGTGGGGCTGGTCGGTCCCAACGGTGCCGGCAAGACCACCTTGTTCCGAATGATCACGGGCGAGGAACAGCCGGATACGGGTCAGGTGTCGGTGGAGAAGCAGGTCTCCATCGGCTATTTCAGCCAGGATGTTGGTGAAATGTCCGGCCGCAGCGCCGTGGCGGAAGTGATGGACGGGGCCGGCCCGGTCAGCGAGGTTGCCAAGGAACTGGCGAGCCTGGAAGAAGCCATGGCTGATCCCGACAAGGCCGACGAAATGGACGCGATCATCGAGCGCTACGGCGAGGTGCAGGCGCGTTTTGACGAGTTGGGCGGATATGAGCTGGAGGGCCGGGCACGCGAAGTGCTGGCCGGCCTCAGCTTCAGCCAGGAGATGATGGACAAGGATGTTGGCGCGCTGTCAGGCGGCTGGAAGATGCGCGTGGCGCTGGGTCGTATCCTGCTGATGAAGCCCGACGCCATGCTGTTGGACGAACCCAGCAACCATCTGGACATTGAAAGCCTGATCTGGCTGGAGGGGTTCCTGAAGGGCTATGACGGCGCGCTGCTGATGACCTCGCACGACCGGGAGTTCATGAACCGGATCGTCAACAAGATCATCGAAATCGATGGCGGATCGCTGACCAGCTATTCTGGCGATTACACCTTTTACGAACAGCAGCGGGCCTTGAACGAGAAGCAGCAGCAGGCACAGTTTGAGCGTCAGCAGGCCATGCTGGCCAAGGAAATCAAATTCATTGAGCGTTTCAAGGCCCGTGCGTCGCACGCCAGTCAGGTTCAGAGCCGTGTCAAAAAACTGGACAAGATCGACCGTGTCGAACCGCCAAAGCGCCGCCAGACGGTAATGTTCGAGTTTCCGCCTGCCCCTCGCTCGGGCGAGGATGTGGCAGTGCTGCGCAATGTGCACAAGGGCTATGGCAGCCGGACCATCTATCAGGGGTTCGATTTCACCATCCGCCGGAAAGAGCGCTGGTGCGTCATGGGCGTCAATGGCGCCGGCAAATCGACGCTGCTGAAGCTGATCGCCGGCGTGGACCAGCCCGACACCGGGACCGTCAATGTCGGGGCCAGCGTGAAGATGGGCTATTTCTCCCAGCACGCGATGGAACTGCTGGATGGAGAGCAGACAGTGTTTGAGGCGCTGGAAAGCTCCTTCCCGCAGGCGGGCCAGGGATCGCTGCGCGCACTGGCCGGCTGTTTCGGCTTTTCCGGCGATGATGTGGAAAAGCGCTGCCGCGTTCTTTCCGGCGGGGAGAAGGCGCGGCTGGTCATGGCGATCATGCTGTACAATCCGCCGAACTTCCTAGTGCTGGACGAGCCGACCAACCATCTCGACCTCGACACCAAGCAGATGCTGATCACTGCACTGGCTGCCTATGAGGGAACCATGCTGTTCGTGTCGCACGACCGGCATTTCCTGGCGGCACTTTCCAACCGTGTGCTGGAACTGACACCAGACGGCATCCATCAGTATGGTGGGGGCTACACGGAATATGTGGCGCGCACGGGCCAGGAAGCTCCGGGTCTGCACAGTTAGGGCCACAGGCACGGATGTGATCACGGATCAGGGTGATGCCAGCATCCACCATTCCGGCACCAAGATGCAAATGTGATACAAAACGTGTGGCGTCACCTCGACTGGATCAGGTCCAGCAATGGCTATGGCTGGTGTGAAGGATCTCTTCACGTCGTGCACGGGCCGACGTAACGGCCCATAAGGGGCGATGCGATGGAGAGCATCGCCCTCTGTACATTGTCGGCACCGGTAACATATCAGCCCATCCGGGGTGAGGCGCTTTAAAGCCACCAGGCCCTCTGCTTCCTTGCAAAGGATTGCGTACGCCGGAAACAATGAACAGGGCCATTTCACCGCGATACAGTCGTTGACTAAGGTCCGGGCGCGCCATATGGTACCGCTATCAACACAAATAATAGATAATGTTTCGGGGAGATGAAGTAGCACCGGTCGGCGCTCAAGATGCCCTCAACCATCTCTGCACGTTGATTGTGATGTTCGCCGGCATGGCGGCCTTCTGCGCGACCAAGCAATGGGTCGCTTTAAAAAGACCGCAATGACACCGGTATCAATTCGTTGATCCATCTACAGCTCCCGCCTGGATCATCGGCCCGCTTCGGCTTCCCCTGTCGCGCAGTTGGACCCGCACCGCATGAACGAGAGCAAAATGACAGCTTGGACCCGCAGACAGGCCCTGAAGGGCATCGGTGCCACCACCTTGGCCTGCCCCATTCTGGCAAATGCGCAAACGGCAATGTCGACGACGGCACCACCCTCCCCCCTGACACTCTGGTACCGCAAGCCGGCAAGCGTATGGACGGAGGCCCTGGCCATCGGCAACGGGCGCCTTGGGGCCATGGTCTTCGGCGGGATTGCCAAGGACCAGTTACAGCTCAATGAAGATACATTGTGGTCCGGCGGACCCTATAACCCGGTCAACCCGGATGCCCGCGCCGCGCTGCCAGAAGTGCGGTCCCTGATCGCCCAGGGCAAATATGCCGAGGCGGAAGCCCTGGTGAATGCAAAGATGATGGGCAAGCCCGTGCGGCAGATGTCCTATCAGACCTTGGGCGACCTCTGGCTGGAGTTTCCGGGCCTCGCGGCCGCGGCGGAGTATCGCCGCGATCTGGACCTGGACAGGGCCGTTGCCACAACCCGTTTCCGTGTTGGCGACACTCTCTATATGCGGGAAGTCTTCGCATCTCCCGTTGATCAGGTCCTCGTGGTGCGCCTGTCGGCGCAAGGGTCTGGCCGCGTTAATGTGGATGTAAAGCTTTCCAGCCCTCATAAGGGCGTGGAAGTGAAGGCGGATGCGTCCGATCTGCTTTCCCTGCGCGGTCGCAATGGGGAACAGCATGGCGTAGCCGGTGCCCTGCGCTTCACCTGCCAGGTGCGCGCGCTCGCGTCGGGCGGCACGGTTCAGTCCGGCGGCGACCATTTGATGGTTCGCGAGGCGGAAAGTGTGGTCCTGCTGCTGGCTGCGGCCACGTCGTTCCGCCGTTATGATGACGTCTCAGGCGATCCCGACGCCATCACGGCGGGGCAGATTCTGGCCGCCGCCGATAAGCCGTTCGCACAGATCCTTGATACCCATCTGAGCACGCATCGCGCCCTGTTCAGGCGGGTTTCCATTGATCTGGGCACCAGTGCCGCAGCCGACCTGCCCACAGATGAGCGGGTTAGCAACAGCGCGGAATTGAACGACCCTGCCCTGGCGGCGCTCTATCACCAGTTCGGACGCTATCTGCTGATCTGCTCTTCGCGTCCCGGCACCCAGCCGGCCAACCTGCAGGGCATCTGGAACGACAGTCTGAAGCCCAGCTGGGGCAGCAAATATACCATCAATATCAATACGGAGATGAATTACTGGCCGGCGGAGCCCACCTCTCTGCCAGAACTGGTGGAACCGCTGGTATCGCTGATCCGCGACATTGCCGAAACCGGGGCACGCACGGCACGCGACATGTATGGCGCACGCGGCTGGATGGCCCACCATAATACCGATCTTTGGAGGGCGACCGCCCCGATCGATGGTGCGAAGTTCGGCATGTGGCCGGTGGGCGGTGCCTGGCTCTGCCTGCATCTCTGGGATCATTATGATTATGGCCGGGATTTGGACTTCCTGGCCAATGTCTATCCCCTGATGAAGGGCTCGGCGGAGTTCTTTCTGGATACGCTGGTCGAGGACGCGAAGAGCGGCTATCTGATGACCAGCCCGTCACTGTCGCCGGAAAACCGGCATCCGCAGGGCTCCTCATTGGTTGCCGGTCCCGCGATGGATCAACAGATCCTGCGTGACCTGTTCGACAATTGCATCAAAGCGGCTGAAATCCTGGGCGTCGATGCAGAGTTCCGTGAACAGGCGGCAAAAACCCGCGCACGTCTGGCGCCTGATAAGATCGGCAAGGTCGGACAGCTTCAGGAATGGGTGGAAGACTGGGACATGCTGGCCCCGGAAATCCATCACCGCCATGTTTCCCACCTCTATGCCGTCTATCCCAGCGGCCAGATCGATGTGTTCGACACGCCGGAACTGGCGGCGGCGGCCCGCAAATCCCTGGAAATCCGGGGCGATGAAGCCACCGGCTGGGGTATCGGCTGGCGGTTGAACCTGTGGGCGCGGCTGGGGGATGCGGAACGGGCGCATCTGGTGCTGCGCATGCTGCTGCGTCCCACGCGCACCTATCCCAATCTGTTCGACAGCCATCCGCCCTTCCAGATCGACGGTAATTTCGGCGGCACCGCAGGCATCACGGAGATGCTGCTGCGCAGCCGCAAGAACGAGATTCACCTCCTGCCGGCCCTGCCGTCGGCCTGGCCCAAGGGGGCGATCAGTGGCTTGCGCGCCAGGGGCGCTGTGCGGGTCGATCTGTCCTGGTCAGGTGGCCGGCTGGATCAGGCCCTGCTGGAAGCGCGGGTTGCGGGCCGGCATCGCATCCGCCTTGGCAAACAGGTCGTGGAGATTGATCTTGAACCCCGCAAACCTGTGCGCGTGACCCGCAACGGGTCCGCCCTTGCGGTCACCCCCCTGTGAGGATGGCGCCGACCATGAAAAAATTTGCAATCTGTTTGGCATCCCTGGTGCTGGCGGGCCCAGTTCTGGCCGCCGACCCGGCCCCGGAC
>JAEMSB010000741.1 GCA_016463045.1 Niveispirillum sp. | reverse complement strand
GAGAGGGCCTGTCTCCAGCACTTCTACCAAATCTCTGTCGCCTCCCGGCGGAGGCCGGGGTCCAGGGGTCGCGTGCCCCACGGCTGTGTGGCGGAAAGCGGGGCGGGTGGAGAGGGGTGTGCCTGTGGCCCCTGGGCCCCGGCCTTCGCCGGGGAGGCGGCATGGGGGGCTCGGCGGGACGCCTCACCCCTTCCGGCAGACAATGTAATCCAGCGCAGGCACCGTGACGCTATAGGCGCTCCCCTGCCCCGTGGCGCAGGTGCCGTGCAGGGCGGTCCAGGTGGTACCGGGGCCTTCAGTGTCGAGGGTCAGGGAGCGGGGTTTGGTGTCGGTGTTGGCGACGATGAGGAATTGCTCGCCGCGCGCATCGTCGATACGGGAAAAGGCCAGGAGGCCAGGACCCTTGCGTTCGAAATAGCGCATGGTTGTACGGCCCTGACGCAGACCGGGATGGGCCTGACGGATGGCGGCCATGCTGGCGAAGGCGCGATAGAGGCTGTGGCTGGGTTGAAAGGCGTCGCCGGTGCGGGGGCCGATGGTGCCCAGGCGTTCCTCGGTATTGAACTGTTTCGACGCGCTGGCGAACATCGGCTGACGCGAGGCCTTGTCATCGGCCAGCCCCACAAAGCCCTGTTCATCGCCGTAATAGAGGGTCGGCACGCCACGGGAGAAGAACATCAGGGCGTGGCCCAAGGCGACGCGGGCCTGCAGCTCCTCGGCCTTCATCTTCGGATTGGCCTTGCGGATCTTGAAGGCCAGGCGACCCTGATCATGGTTGGAGATGAAGGTCGCCAGCTGATGGGCCGTGTCGTCGCCGGCGGGATAGAGCCGGTCGGCGCGGAACAGCCCGTCCCAGAGGTCGAGATCGGCGCCCATGCCCAGCGTGTCCCGTGCCGCTGCCGACAGGCCGAAATCCAGGACCGAGGGCAGGCCCAGGATATCGGTATAGGCGGCAAGGTCCGCCGGTTTTTCATTGGCCACCTCACCGAAAATGATGAAGTTGGGAATGCCCTGGGCCTTGGCGAAGGCCGTGATCTCCGGCACGAAACGGTGCCAGAATTCCGGGTTCACATGTTTGGCGGTGTCGAGGCGGTAACCGTCGATGCCGTATTCCTTGATCCAGTGCTTGTAGATCTCGATCATCCCGTCCACGACGGCGGGTTGTTCGGTGTAGAGATCGTCCAGGCGGGAGAAGTCGCCGAAAAGGCTGTCCTCCCCACTGTAATGGCTGTCGCCGCGATTATGGTAATGGTGCGGGTCATTCATCCAGGCGGGGTTCTTCGCGGTCGCTTCGCCTGCCGGGACGTACGGCGTGTAGGCGTAATTGATGTCGGTCAGGGCAGCGTAGTTGGGCACCGTTTGATGCGCCGCGCCGTCGCCCTTGAAACCCGGATTGATGGCGGTGCCATCGGACGCGCGGCGGGTGGTGGGATAGTCGCCCTTGGACCGGTAGGGGCAGGGTTTCGACATGCTGGTGGGGTCGCATTCCCGGAACTGGATCACGTCGCCCGTATGGTTCACCACGATATCCATGATGACCTTAATGTTGCGGGCGTGGGCTGCGTCGACAAAGGCCTTGAAGGCGGCATTGCCACCCAGATGCGGGTCGACATTCAGGAAATCCAGGCCCCAATAGCCGTGGTAACCCGCCGACAGGCCGCCATCATATTTATGCACCACCTTGTTCACGACGGGCGGGGTGACCCAGATGGCGGTCACGCCCAGGCCCTTGATGTAATCCAGCTTCTGCGTCAGGCCCTGAAAATCCCCGCCATGGAACATGCCGATATCGGTGGGGTCATAGCCCGTCTGTTCCGGACCGCCCGTCAGGCCGCCCTTGTCGTTGGACGCATCGCCATTGGCCATGCGGTCGGTGACCACGAAATAAACCACGTCATCGGCAAAGGGCCGGTCGCGATAGGGGGCAAGGTCCGCCGCCGCACCGCGCGCGCCAAGCTGTTCATGATAGGCAG
>JAEMSB010000740.1 GCA_016463045.1 Niveispirillum sp. | reverse complement strand
GGGAGGGGGGCTGGCTGGCCCAGCTGTCGATCTCCACCCGCATCGGTTTTCTGGTGGGTGCGGCCCTGTTGACGGTGCTGCTGACGGCGGGGCTTTTCCTGCTGGGTGATGCCAGACGGGAAAGTGCGACGGGCCGCATGACGGGCCTGTCGGGCTTTGCCGAGACGGCAGCCGACCTGAACCGGGGCATGACGGCCCTGCAGCTTCACGTCACCCGCTTCCTGCGCGAACGCGATGCCGCCGCTGGGGTGGCGTTCAAGACCACCCTGACGGAGGTGGAGCAGGCGGCAGCCGACCTGACGGCCCATCCCGCCGCCGCCGATCAGGCCGACACGATCACGGCCCTGACGGCCAGATTGTCCAGTCTGGCCGCCGCCTTTGACGCTGTGGACCAGGCGACCCGCGCCGTCGGCCTGACGGACGAGGAAGGTCTGCGTGGGCAGATGGCGCGGTCGGTGGCAGCGACCGAGGAGGAGCTGAAGAAATGGCCCGCCACCATGGGCGCGCAGCTTTTCATCGGTATGGCGGAAATGCGCAATGCCGAGAAATCCTTCCTGATGACCGGCGATGACAAATATGTGGGCCAGCATCGCAAGGCCTTCAACGAGTTCTCTTTCTTCATCCCGGAAAGCCAGCTGGATCCGCAGACCAAGGAAGCCATCGACACCCTGTCCCGGCAATATCGCCAGGACATGGTGGCGCTTTCCAGCGCGGTGGCCGCACAGGATAAGGCGGTGAAGGATTTCAACGCCGCCTTTGCCGAGACGGCCCCCCTGATCAAACAGCTTTTCGACTATACAAGCGCCGGGCTGGCCGATGCCAAGCAGGCGGAGGGCAGCATCCGTACCCAGACCCAGCGCCTGACCATGGCCATCGGCGGGACCCTGGTGGCCCTGTTCTGCGGCCTGTCCTTGCTGCTGGTCCGATCCATCACGGGGCCGCTGGCCCAGATCGAGGGCGCGATGGAGGGGCTGGCGCGGGGTGAGCGGCTGTCCTTCATCCCCGGCACGGCCCGGCGGGACGAGATTGGCGACATGGCCCGCGCCATTGATGTCTTCCGGGTGAATGCGGAGGAGATGGACCGTCTGAAGGTGGAGGAGCAGCAGCGGGAGCGTGCCCACCAGCAGGAGATGGCGGACCGCCTGGGCGGGTTGGCCCAGGCGTTGGAGCAGGAGATGACCAAGCGTGTGGAGGCCGTTCTGGCCGAGGCGGCGGGCATCGCCGCCATGGCCGAGCGCATGACGGGGGCCGCCACCCGCACGGGCGAACAGTCCGACGGTGTGGCCGGCGCGGCCGGGGAGGCGACGGGCAATGTCCAGGCCGTGGCCGCCGCCACCGAACAGCTTGCCACCTCATCCCGCGAGATCGGGCGGCAGGTGACGGAGGTGGCCGACATGGTCCATGCCGCCGTGGAGCGGGGCGCGCAGACCCGCGCGGTGGCCAGCCAACTGGCCGATGCCGCCCAGAATATCGGGCGGGCGGCGCAACTGATCGGCGATATCTCCGGTCAGACCAACCTGCTGGCGCTGAATGCCACCATCGAGGCGGCGCGGGCCGGTGAGGCCGGGCGCGGCTTTGCCGTGGTGGCCGCCGAGGTCAAGACCCTGTCGAACCAGACGGCGGCAACCACGGAGGAAATCGCCTCCCAGATCGCGGCGGTGCAGCGGGCGACGGAGCGGGTGATCACCGATATCCACCAGCTGCACGATGTCATCGCCCGCATTGACGAGATTGCGGGATCGATCAGCGCCGCCGTGACCCAGCAGGGCAGTGCGACCGAGAGCATCAGCGCCAGTGCGGCCAGTGCCGCCGACGGCACCATCGAAGTGTCCGACCGCATCCGCACCGTGGCAGCAGACGCCGCCGAAACCCGTACCCTGTCCCAGGATCTGGGCCAGCGGGCCACGCAGGTGACGGCGGAAATGCGGGCGCTGCGCGAACGGCTGGCCAGTATTCTGGACGCGGCGGCGTAATTA
>JAEMSB010000739.1 GCA_016463045.1 Niveispirillum sp. | reverse complement strand
GTGTCAGTTTCGGCGGGCCGGCGGGGCAGATTGCCCTGATGCAGCAGGAACTGGTGGATAAGCGGCGCTGGATCGACAGCACGCGGTTCCTGCATGGGCTGAACTTCGTCATGCTGCTGCCGGGGCCGGAGGCACAGCAGTTGGCCACCTATGTCGGCTGGCGCTTGCATGGGGTGTGGGGCGGGCTGGTGGCTGGCGGCCTGTTTGTGCTGCCAGGCGCGCTGGTGCTGCTGGCCCTGTCCTGGCGGGCGGCGGAACATGGGGATCTGGCCTGGGTGGCGGCCCTGTTTGACGGGGTGAAGCCCGTGGTGATTGCGATCATCGCGGCATCCGTCTGGCGTTTGGGCCGGCGGACCCTGAAAGGACCGGCACCGCTGCTGCTGGCGTTCGCTGCCTTTCTAGGCCTGTATCTGGGCCATGTGCCGTTTCCGGCGGTGATCGCGGCTGCGGCGATCATCGGCCATCTGTCGGCCAAGGCCGGACGTCCACTTTTCGCACCGGCGGGTCATGGGATGGGTGACGATTTCGTCCCCGATGATCGCCCGGTGGATCGGAGTGCGAAGCGTCTTCTACGTATGGCTGTCCTATTCGCCGCTCTGCTGCTGGTGCCGGTGGTCGGCACGGTACTGCTGCTGGGGCGCAACCCCTGGGCCGATGTCGCCGACCTGTTCACGACGGCGGCTTTCGTCACCTTTGGCGGTGCCTATGCGGTACTGCCCTTCATCGCCGAACGCGCGGTGGAGAACTATCAGTGGCTGACGCCCGCCGACATGGTGAACGGGCTGGCGCTGGCGGAAAGTACGCCGGGGCCGCTGATCCTGGTCACCCAATATGTCGGCTTCTTCGCAGGCTGGAACCATCCGGGCAGCCTGTCGCCACTGGCGGCGGGAATGGTGGGTGCCGCCCTCACCACCTATGTCACCTTCCTGCCCTGCTTCTTCTTCATCTTCGCCGGCGCACCCTATGTGGAGGCGCTGATCCATAACCGGGCGGTAGCGGGAGCGTTGGCCGCCATCACGGCGGCGGTGGTCGGCGTGATCTTGAACCTGGGCGTGGTTCTGGGCGAGGCCGTGCTGCTGCCCCGCGGGTCTGTCGATTGGATCGCCGTGGCGGTCGCTGCCATCGCCCTGGTCGCCATGCTGCGCTTCAAGCTGGCGGTGCATTGGCTGGTGCTGGCCGGGGCGGGGTTCGGGCTGCTGCGGATGGCGCTGGGGTGAGAGGCCATAAAAAAGGCGCCCGGAGGGGCGCCTTTTCCGTGAAGATTGTCAGTCTTCAATATCGTCTTCGTCGTCGTCCTTCGACTCCGGACCGACATCCACATCAATCGGCACGCCGGGGGCGTATTTGGACTGGCGGATAGCCAGGGCCGATTTCACGTGGCTGACATTGGGTGCCGCCGTAAGCTTGGTGGTCAGGAAGCGCTGATAGCTGTCCCAGTCGACGGCAACAACCTTCAGCAGGAAGTCCGTCTCACCGGCCAGCATGTTGCATTCCCGAACCTCCGGCCAGGAATTGACCAGCGATTCGAAACGCTTCAGATCGCTTTCCGCCTGGGACGACAGGCCGACCTGTGCGAAAACCGTGACATGGAAGCCCATGGATTCCGGATTGATGTCGGCATGGTAGCCCCGGATATAGCCCGCCTCTTCCAGCGCGCGCACGCGCCGCAGGCAGGGGGGAGCCGAAATACCGGCACGCCGGGCCAATTCAACATTGGTCATCCGGCCGTCCGCCTGCAGGTCGCGCAGGATGCGCCGATCAATTCGGTCGAGTTTGACCCGCCGCATGGTGATTTTTTAACTCCAGGAGTTCTTGATTTGAGCAAGGATATTACACGGGACAGCCCAACCTGCAAGGGCGACCCGATTTGCGACACAAAATTTCCTGGGGACAAGTCTTCGCATACGTATGCAGACAACAAAATCCCTACTTGCTGGGTCGTGTCTGATGGGCGGGCGGGAATCGAGAACCCCTGC
>JAEMSB010000005.1:9148-27434 GCA_016463045.1 Niveispirillum sp. | reverse complement strand
CTCCTCATGCACCCGCAGATGCAGCAGGGCCAGATCCAGCAGTGGTGTCGCCACGCCATGCGCCCGTGCCCGTGCCGCCATATGGCCCAGGATATGCTCGGCTTCTGTCCGGCCACCCTTGGCCACGTCGCGGGCCATGGAGGCGTTGACCTTGCTGCCCGCATCCACGATCTGCGCGCCATATTCATCCAGCAGGGCAGGGCGGGGCGGGTACCCTTCTGCGGTAGCCACGGCGGCGCATTCGGCCAGCAGCGCCGTCATGAATTCCGTTCCCCCTGGCTGCCGGTTGATGGCCCCGACGGTGCCGCGCATCAGGCAGGTGGAACCGGCCAGCGTGGCCAGGAAGAAATATTTCTCCCACAGGTCCAGCATGATGGTGTCGGATACATGCCAGTCCACGCAGGTGGGGCGGAAGGCATCGGCCAGCGCGGCGACCGTCACCTGCTGCGCCGCATGCCGGGCGCCGAAAACCAATTTATGGATGGTGGACAGGTGGTGGACGGTGCCCTGTTCATCCAGCGTGATCGGCATATGGCACAGCCCGCCCATCACGCGTTCGCGCCCGAAGGCCGCATCCAGCACCTCCATGTGGCGCACCCCGTTCAGCAGCGGCATCAAGATGCTGTCGGGCCCCATGGCGGGCATGACGCTGTCGATGGCGGCGTCCAGGTCCCAGGCCTTGCAGGTTAGCACCACCAGATCATAGGGCTTGCGCGCCTTGGTGACCGTCTGGGCCGGCACGCGGATATTGCCATGCGGGCTTTCCACCCGCAGCCAGTTCTCCATCAGTTGTGCCTGACGCCGGGGACGGACCAGGAAGGTGACGTTGGCCCCGGCCTCCATCAGCCGTCCGCCGAAATAGCCGCCGACCCCACCAGCACCTAAAAACAGGATACGCATCGCCTTCTCCCCGCACATAAGCGGCGTCTTCATACCATCCGCATCGCCATCGATTCGACGGAAAATCGAGCGATATCAGGCATGGACTGTCTTTGCCGTCTGCTTTTCCCCAGGCCTGAATAAAGCGGCAAACAGGCCAGTCACCGGTCCCGCGACGGTGTGTGAAGACTTTCAAGCTAAAGGGATTGTCATATCCAGGCACATGAAGGCAGAGTATCGTCCGAAATGCGCGAAGATTTCGGCCACAGACCGGCTTTGCGCGCCGTTGGGGCATCCAAGGCATGGGCGATGGGGGCCCGGCGGCGGATTTTGGTGCTAAGGTGTGGATGAAAGCGACGTTACCGCCTGAACAGGCCGAGACGGACATCCTGCCGGAAAGCGGGACGGCGGAGACGGCTGCGGTGGCGCGCGTGCCGCTGCGTAAACGCTTGTCCTTTAAACAGGCGCGCAACACCGCACTGGTCACCCTGATGCTGGGTCTGGTCCTGTCCACGGCCCAGATCACCATCGATCTTCTGGACATGGAACGGCAGTCCGACCAACTGGTTCGCCAGGTCCTGTCGATCATGCGCGAGGCGGCGGCGGAAAGCGCCTATTCCTTCGACCAGGCGCTGGCTGATCGCGTCGTCACCGGTCTATTCGAATATAAGCCCATCTACCGCGCCGTCATTCTGGAGGATTTCGGCAATCAGCTGGCTGCCCGTGAACGTCCGCAGGCGGAGGGGCAGCTGAAATGGCTGGCGGAGATGCTGCTGCCGGTGGAGAAGACCTACTCCATCCCGCTGGTGATCGAGCGGCATAACCAGAATGTCGGTGAACTGCGCGTCTCCATCGACCGGTTCCTGATTGCGCAGGAATTTTTCCGCCGGTCGGGCGTGGTGCTGTCCACGGGCATCATCTGGACAGTGGCTTTGGCCCTGATCCTGGTGGTGATGTTCTATTCCACCCTGACCAAGCCGTTCCTGCGCATGTCGTCGGCCATCGCCGAGATCAATCCGCAGCGCCCGGCAGACAAGCTGTTGTCCGTGCCCAAGCGGCATGAGGATGATGAGCTGGGCCTGCTGGCCAAGACCATCAATGAGGTGCTGGTGCAGTTTGACCATTCGCTGGTCGAACGCGTGCGCGCCGAACATGCCCTGCGTGAGCGTGAAACGCGCCTGTCCGGCATCATGGACAATGTCGCCGACGGCATCATCACGCTGGACGAGGATCTGCGCATCGAAACCATGAACAGCGCTGCCGAGGCGCTGTTCGGCTATGCCGATGGCGAGGCGGTGGGGCAGCCCTTCGTCACCCTGATCGAGGAGCGCGACTGGACCCGCGTCGCCGTGGCACTGATGGCCTGTCTGCGCCGGTCGGAGGAGGATCAACGCCCCGACAACCGCGCCGAAATCCAGGGCCGCCGCCGCCAGGGCGAGGTTTTCGCCATGGCTTTCGGCGTCAGCCAGATGCGCCTGGGCGACCGCCGCACCGCCATCTGCGTGGTGCAGGACATCACCCAGCGCAAGCGTGCCGAACAGGCCCTGCGCGAAAGTGAGGAGCGGTTGAAGCTGGCCGTGCGCGCCACCCGGTCCGGCGTGTTCGATAACTCCTACACGAAGGGCACCTATTGGTGGTCGCCCGAATTCATCGAGATGCTGGGATATGACGCGGTCGACGCGATGTATGCCAACAAGCTGTTCGACGGCTTGCTGCACCCCGATGACAAGGACATGGCGCAGAACCAGATCGAACGTTACCTGAACGGCGAGGTGGGCGATTATCTGTCGCTGTATCGCCTGCGCCACCGCGACGGGTCCTGGGTCTGGATTGAGGCGCGTGGTCAGGCCATCCGCGACGATGGCGGGCGCCCCCTGCGCTTCACGGGCACCATGACCGACGTGTCGGACCGCAAGCGGTTCGAAGAACAGCTGATGTATGTCAGCACGCATGATCCGCTGACGGGCCTGCCCAACCGTACCCTGGTGCAGGACCGGTTGCAGCATGCCCTGGCCCATGCCGGGCGCAAGGGCACGGCGGTGGCCGTCCTGCTGCTCGACGTGGACCGGTTCAAGCTGGTCAATGACAGTCTGGGCCATCAGGCGGGCGACAAGCTGCTGCGCGCGCTGGCGCAGCGTCTGGGAAGCTGTGTGCGCGCCGCCGATACGGTGGGCCGCCTGGGTGCCGATGAATTCCTGATCGTGGCCGAGGATCTGCCCGATCCGCAGATGGCGGCCCGCGTGGCGGAGACCATCCTGGTCAGCCTGTCGCGCCCGTTTGGCATCGACGGGCAGCAACTGTTCGTCACCACCTCCATCGGTATCGCCCTGTTCCCCGGCGATGGGGCGGATTTCCACGCCCTGATGCGCGATGCCGATACGGCGATGCACAATGCCAAGGCGTCGGGCGGTAACGGCTACCGCTTCTTCACGCCGGAAATGAACGAGGCGGCGGTGGCCCGCCTGTCGCTGGAACACTCCCTGCGCGAGGCGCTGGAGCAGGGCCAGTTCTTCTTGCATTACCAGCCGAAGATCGCCATGGGCGACATGAAGGCCGTGGGCGTGGAAGCCCTGATCCGCTGGCAACACCCGGAGATCGGCATGATCCCGCCGGGCAAGTTCATTCCGGTGGCGGAAGAAACCGGCCTGATCGTGCCGCTGGGCGAATGGGTCATGCGCGCCGCCCTGGCCCAGATCCAGGATTGGCGCCGGCGCGGCTTTGCGCCCATCCCGGTGGCCGTCAATGTCTCCGTCCGGCAGATTGCCACGCCGATGTTCGGCGAACGCGTCTTTGCGCTGTGCCAGGAATATGGCGTGCCGCCGGAACTGCTGGAGATCGAGATCACCGAAACGGCGATGATGTCCAATCTGGCCTATATCGCCGACACGCTGAACGAAATCCGGGGCCGGGGCATCCGAATCGCGATCGACGATTTCGGCACCGGCTATTCCTCGCTCTCCTATCTGCGCCGTCTGCCCATCACCACGCTGAAGGTGGACCGTTCCTTCGTCAGCGAGGCGCCGACCAATGCCGATACGGGCGCCATCGCCGCCACCATCATCGCCATGGGCCGCCAATTGGGCCTGAAGGTCGTGGCGGAGGGGATTGAGACGGAAGAGCAGTTGGAATTCCTGCGCCTGCATCATTGCGACGAGTTGCAGGGCTACTTCTTCTCCCGGCCGCTGCCGCCGGGCGATCTTGAAACCCGATTCCTGCAACCGGATGGTGTGCTGGAAGTTGCAGGTTGACGTAAACGTCACAAGGGGTTGAGAGGCATTTTCGCCATTCGCAAGTGCAAAATTACCCGTATCGCGGGAGCGCTGCCCAATAAACGGGCGTTTGACCGGACTGCCCCAAATCCGATCAAGCCATTGGAAACTGGACAAAAAATGTGTCTTTTTTGCCAGTCCACGCATCAAACGACCCCGCCGGAGACATAACGCGCATAGAAGCCTTGACGTCACCACATGGCGGCCTTTACGACAAGGTTACGCGAAATTCCCCCGGCTCCAGAATGGGGTCGGCCGCCGGCCCATAGCCGGGGAATGATAAGAATGGGATGCGAGGAGGAAACGCATGGCACGCAAATCGACGCCGCAGGTGCGCATGGACCGCCGGGTACTGTCCGGGGTGAGTGCAGCGGCCATCCTGGCCCCGATGCTGGTGGTGGGCAGCGCCCAGGCCGTCAGCTTCAATCGGGGTGAGTTGAGCGGCAGCTTCGACACGACCCTGACCATGGGCGCCCTGTTCCGCGTCCAGGGCCGCGATCCGGACCTGATCGGCGTCGCCAATGGCGGTCGCGCCCATTCGATCAATGGCGATAACGGCAACCTGAACTATGACAAGGGTCTGGTGTCGCTGGCCGGTCGTGCCACGCACGAGCTGAAGCTGAACTATGGCAACCTGGGCGCCTTTGTCCGTGGTACCTACTTCTATGACGTCGTGAACGCCAAGAAGTCGTCGACCAACGGTGCGCGTACCAACCGCTTCGCGTTCAATTCCGACACGGTTGAGCGTATCGGTCGTGACTTCGACCTGCTGGATGCCTTCATTTATGGCGATTTCGCTGTCGGCGACGGCTCCAACCTCTCCGTCCGCCTGGGCAAGCAGGTGTTGAGCTGGGGCGAAAGCACGTTCATCCAGAACGGCATCAACTCCATCAACCCGCTGGACGTTTCCGCCCTGCGTGTGCCGGGTTCGGAGCTGAAGGAAGGCTTCCTGCCGGTTCCGATTGCCGATATCAACTTCTCGTTCAACGAAAACATCTCGTTGGAAGCCTTCTACCAGTTCAAGTGGGACAATACGGAGCCGGAAGCCGCGGGCTCGTTCTTCTCCACGAACGATGCGGCCTCTCCGGGCGGCGACCATCTGTTCATCGGCTTCGGCAACTACCTGTTCCGCGACGACCCGACCCAGGGTGCTGTGGCCGGCGGTAATGTCTTCCCGGTTGACCGTTATCCCAACCCGCTGCTGAACGGGTTCCGTGGTGTGCAGTCGCTGACCCCGTTCGGCACCGTCGTGCCTCGCAGCAAGGATGATACGCCCAGCGACAGTGGGCAGTACGGTCTGGCCCTGCGTATCTTCGCGGAAGAGCTGAACAACACCGAATTCGGCTTCTACTACACCAACCTTCATTCGCGCGTGCCGGTGCTCAGCTCCATCGTCGGCAGCCTGTCGCAATTCCAGGCCAGTTCCTCCACCTTCACGCAGAACTCGTCTTACCGCGCGGAGTATCCTGAGGATATCCAGCTGTTTGGCGCCAGCTTCAACACGACCATCCCGTTCGGCATCTCGCTGCAGGGCGAAATCAGCTTCCGCAAGGACCAGCCCCTGCAGCTGGATGACGTGGAGCTGTTGCAGGCCACGCTGGCGGCCCCGTCCATCCTGGGTTCCATCGCCCAGGGTCAGGCTGCTGGTGCGGCTGCCGGTCGTACACAGGGCAGTGCCACCTTCAACAGCGCTGTGGCTGCCGCCGTTGCCGGTAATCCGGCTCTTCGTCCCTTCACGGGCCTGACCTTCGAGCAGATCCAGGCTGTCAACCCGACGGTTGCGGGTGCCATCAGCGCCGGTATTGCCGCTGCTCCGGGTTCGCCGGGCGGGACGCGCGCCGCATTCGAGGCGGCAGGTGCCGCCGCCGGTGCTACGACCGGTGCCAACCAGGCGGCGGTGGGCGCTGCCGCTCTGTTCAACACCAACCAGATCGTTAAGAAGATCGGCGTGATCCAGGGTACCACGGCTGCCGCCGTCACCGCCGATCTGGCCAGCCGTTACTTCGGCAAGCGCATCCAGGGTTGGGATGAGTTCGACGTGACCCAGGCCCAGATGACGGCGACCAAGGCCTTTGAACGGGCTTTCGGTGCTGATCAGTGGGTGTTCGTCACCGAAGTGGGTGGCACCTGGATTTCCGACATGCCGGACAAGTCTGTGCTGCGTCTGGAAGGTCCGGGCACGGTCGTGGGTGGCAACGCCGCCTTTGTGGGCCGTGGCGGCATGGCCGATCTGGCCACCGATGGTTTCGCGGATGCCTTCTCTTGGGGTTACCGCGCGGCGATCCGCTTCGACTATCTGAACGCGCTGCCGGGCGTCAACCTGTACCCCTCGATTTCCTGGCAGCATGACGTGAACGGCACCACGCCGACGCCGCTGGGCAATTTTGTCGAAGGCCGCAAGGCTGTCAGCCTGGGCCTGCGTGCCCTGGTGCGTGAAACCATCACGGTCGACCTTGCCTATTCCAACTTCTTCGGGGCCGGAAAGTTCAACCTGATCAACGATCGCGACTTCGTGTCAGCTAGCGTCAAGTACTCGTTCTGACGCCGCGAAACGACCAGATAAGAAGATAGCGATCGAGGAGGAAACGCATGTTCCGTATGAAATCCGTTCTGCTGGGTGGCGCCATCGCCCTGGCTTTCAGCCTTCCCGCCCTGGCGCAGTCCGCCGCCGATCTGGGCAAGACCCTGACGCCGATGGGCGCCATCAAGGCCGGCAATGCCGATGGCACCATTCCGGAATGGACGGGCGGCATCACCAAGCCGCCCGCCAACTGGAAGCCCGGCACGATCGAGGTCGACCCATTCCCCGAAGACAAGGTTAAGTTCACGATTACCGCCGCCAACATGGCGCAGTATGAGGATAAGCTGCCGGAAGGCCTGAAGGCCCTGCTGAAGCGCTATCCCACTTACAAGATGAATGTCTATCCGACCCGCCGCAGCGCGTCGTACCCGGACCGCATTTATAAGGAAACCATCGCCAATGCCACTCGCGCCAAGCTGGCCGATGGCGGCAATGGTGTGGAAGGGGCCAAGGAAGGCGTGCCCTTCCCGATCCCGAAAGAAGGTGTGGAGGCGGTCTGGAACCATCTTCTGCGTTATCGTGGTGAGGCCACGGAACGTGTGGTCGGACAGGTTAATCCGCAGACCGATGGTTCCTATACCCTGATCACGCTGAAGGAGCAGGTGAAGTACCTGTACCAAGCGCCGGGCGGCGCGCCGGCCAATACCTCCCTCTATTTCCTGCAGGAAGTGACCAGCCCGGCCCGTCTGGCGGGTGAAATCCTGCTGGTGCATGAGACGATCAATCAGGTGAAGGAGCCGCGTTCGGCCTGGACCTACAATCCCGGTCAGCGCCGCGTACGCCGCGCCCCGAACGTCGCCTATGACAATCCCGGCACCGCGTCCGACGGTCTGCGTACCACCGACAATTTCGACATCTATTCCGGTGCCCCCGACCGTTATGACTGGAAGCTGATCGGCAAGAAGGAAATGTACGTCCCGTACAATTCCTACAAGCTGCATTCCAGCAGCACCAAGTATGACGACATTATCAAGCCGAATCATATCAATCAGGATTTGGCCCGCTATGAGTTGCACCGTGTCTGGGTTGTCGAAGCGACCCTGAAGCAGGGCACCAGCCATATCTATGCCAAGCGCCGCTTCTACATCGACGAAGACACTTGGCAGATCGTGGTGGCCGACCATCTGGACGCCCGTGGTGACATGTGGCGTGTGGCCGAGAGCCATGGTGTGAATTACTATTCGCTGCCAACCTACTGGTCGACGCTTGATGCGCTCTATGACTTGCAGTCGGGCCGTTATACGGCGCTGGGCCTGGACAACCAGGAAGCTCCGTACAAGTTTGACAGCAAGTTCACGGATGCCGACTTCTCGCCCGACAGCCTGCGCCGCGCTGGCGTGCGCTGATCACGGATGCGGCAACGGGCCGGCCGGTGGCGAACCGGCCGGCCCTTTTCCGTCTCTTGGGCCGCGTTAACCAACCTCGCCGGTGATCCGATGCTCCGTTCCTCCTTCGCCCTTCGTCCCCTGGCCGCAAGCCTGTGTCTGTTGGCCCTGGGTGCCCTGCCCGCGGCAGCACAGCAGGCGGCCGCCCCGGCCCTGCGCCCCGCGGTCATTGCTCCGCTGGCCAGCCAGTCCCTGATCCTGGGTGCGGCACGGGCCGGTGACCGGCTGGTCGCCGTGGGGGAGCGGGGGCACATCCTGCTGTCCGACGATAATGGCAAGGCCTGGCGTCAGGTGCCGGTACCGGCCAATGCCGCCCTGACGGGTGTGCATTTCGCCGGGCCCAAGCGCGGCTGGGCCGTGGGCCATGATGCCGTCATCCTTCATACCGAGGATGGGGGCGAAAGCTGGAAGGTCCAGCATTCCGATCCGGAACTGGAACAGCCGCTGATGGATGTGCTGTTCGCCGCCGATGGTCAGCATGGCATCGCGGTCGGTGCCTATGGCCTGTACCTGGAAACCGCCGATGGTGGTGCCACCTGGAACAGCCGGCAGATCAGCGAGGATGATTTCCATTTCAACGCCATTCTGGCCCCGACCCCGGAAACCCGCCTGATCGCGGGTGAGGCGGGGACCCTGCTGTACAGCGCTGATGCCGGTGCCACCTGGACCAAGCTGGAAAGCCCCTATGACGGGTCCTTCTTCGATGCGCTGATCCTGGGACCGCAGAGCTTTCTGGCCTATGGGCTGCAGGGCAATATCCTGCGCAGCGATGATGGCGGCAAAAGCTGGACCGCGATTGAAAGTAATACCACGGCGGGCCTGATGGGCGGTGCCGTTCTGGCCGACGGGTCGGTGGTTCTGGTCGGCGCACAGGGTGCCGTCCTGACCAGCGGCGATGGTGGCCGGACCTTCAGCACCACCAAGCGTGCCGACCGCGTGGCGCTGGCCGATGCCATCCAGGCACCCGACGGCAGCCTCATCCTTCTGGGCGAACACGGGCCGATCCCGGCGCGCCCCTGACGCGCTGACTTTGCCCCGCCCTGATCCCTTGAACGCCAAGGCGAACCGATATGTCCCAGTCCACCTCCTTCCTGTCCCGTCTTGAACATTGGACCTTCCGCAACCGGGTGCTGATCCTGGTCGTGTTCGGTCTGCTGACGGCCTTCATGGGCTGGCAAGGTGCCAAGCTGCGCGTCGATGCCGGGTTCGAGAAGACCCTGCCGCTCGACCATCCCTACATGCAGACCTTCACCAAGCATATGAAGGAATTCGGCGGCGCCAACCGCGTGCTGGTGGCCCTGTCGGTGAAGGAAGGGGACATCTATACGCCGGAATTCATGACGCGGCTGAAGCAGGTGACGGAAGAGGTGTTCTTCGTCCCCGGCGTGGACCGGGCCAGCGTCACCAGCATCTTCACGCCCAATGTGCGCTTCATCGAGATTGTGGAGGACGGGTTCGCGGGTGGCAATGTCATCCCTGCCGAGTTCCAGCCCAATGATGAGTGGCTGCCCATCGTCCGCGAGAATGTCCTGAAATCTGGACAGGTGGGCCGACTGGTCGCTGAGGATTTTACCGCTGCTCTGGTGTCGGTGCAGTTGGTGGAAAAGGACCCGCGCACCGGCCAGAAACTGGACTATATGGCGGTGGCCAAGCAGTTGGAGGCCATCCGCGCCAAGTTTGAGGATGACAAGATCCAGGTGCATGTCATCGGCTTTGCCAAGGCCATGGGTGATATCGCCGACGGTGCCAAGAGCGTGGTGTTGTTCTTCGCCATCGCCTTCGTTATTACCGCCGTTCTGGTCTATGGCTATGGCAAAAGCTGGATGATGACCTTCGCGATGCTGGGCATCTCGCTCTGCACCGTCATCTGGCAGTTTGGTCTGCTCGTGCTTCTGGGCTATGGCATCGATCCCTTGTCGATCCTGGTGCCCTTCCTGGTGTTTGCTATTGCCATTTCCCATGGTGTGCAGAATGTCGGCACCATCACGCAGGAGATGGGCAAGGGCGCCGACGCCTTTACGGCCTCGCGGATCAGCTTTGAACGTCTGCTGGTGCCCGGTGCCTCGGCCCTGGTGACTGATGCGCTGGCCTTTGTCACCATCGCCATCATCCAGATCCAGATGATCCAGGAACTGGCCGTGTCGGCCTCTATCGGCATGCTGATCATCATCATCACCCATCTGTGGGTGCTGCCGGTGGTGCTGTCCTTCCTGCCGCTGGGTGACAAGTACCGCGCCCGCGTATCGGGTCAGGTGGACCGGTTCGACCGCGTCTGGGGCTGGTTCGCGGTCTTTGCCCGGCCCAAGGGCGCCATTGTTATGGTGCTGATCGGGTTGGCCGTGTTTGCGTTCTCGTTCTCCGAACAGCGCCATATGACGGTGGGCGATACCGAGGCCGGCGTACCCGAATTGTGGCCCGACAGCCGGTATAATCAGGATGCCCAACTGATCGTGGATCGCTTCGCCATCGGCGTGGATATCATCCAGGTCATTGTGGAGACCAAGGCCGACGGCTGTATCGATTACAATATCATCAAGCAGGTGGATGATTTCACCTGGGCTATCTCCAATGTCGATGGTGTGCAATCGACCATGTCGATGGCGACTGCCATGAGGACGGTCAATACGGGCTGGAACGAAGGCAATCTGAATTGGCGCGTGCTGCCGCGTAATTCCCAGGTTCTGGTCCGTACCGTTTCACCCATCGAGACATCGACTGGTCTGTTGAATTCCAACTGCTCCGTCATGCCGGTGATGATTTTCACCAAGGATCACAAGGCAGAGACGATCCAGCGCATCGTGGATGCGGTGGAGCAGTATAAGAAGGACAACCCGTCCGATACGGTCAGCTTCAACCTGGCCACGGGCAATGTCGGCGTGATGGCGGCCACCAATCAGGCGGTGATGACGGCAGAAAAGCCCATGCTGCTGCTGGTCTATGCCACCGTGGTGCTGTTCTGCGTCATCACCTTCCGCTCCATCGTCGGCTCGCTGGCCACGGTGCTGCCGCTGATCGTGGTGTCGATCCTGTGTAACGCCATGATGACCTGGCTGGGTATCGGCCTGAAAATCTCCACCCTGCCGGCGGCGGCGCTGGGCGTGGGCATCGGCGTGGATTACGGCCTCTATATCTTCAACCGGCTGCAATCCTATCTGAAGCATGGCTTGAACTTCGCGGAGGCCTATTACCGCACGCTTCAGGAAACGGGCAGCTCCGTGCTGTTCACGGGCCTGACCTTGGCGGTGGCCACGGCGACCTGGATATTCTCCGATCTGAAGTTCCAGGCCGATATGGGCGTGTTGCTGACCTTCATCTTCCTGGCCAACATGATCGGTGCGGTCGTCCTGCTGCCGGCGGTGGCGGCCCTGCTCTACAAGATGTTCCCCAAGCTGTACGAGGCGGAAGTGCGCCGCGCGTCCAAGCGGACCTTCGCGGTGCATTGACGCGGGGATTGGGTGTTAAAAAAGGGCCGCGACGTGCAAACATCGCGGCCCTTTCTCTTTGCGTATATTGGGGACCGGTGCTGCAGGCTGGTGCCCGTCTTGGCCAATGATCCGACAAACAAAAAGGCCGCGACGGTTTCCCGTCGCGGCCTTTGCCTTTACCCCAGAACCCTGGATCAGAAACCGATCTTCATGTGTGCCGTCAGGGCGTGGTCGGTGCGGTCGCCGCCGGCGAAGTGACCATTATAGCCCAGGGCCACAGCCACATTCTCCGCCGTTTCATGCACCAGGTTGGCACCCACGGCCAGACGACCGCGCTTGCCGGCACCCGGATCGGTCACGGCCAACTCGCCATTGGCAAAACGACCGGTGATGGCGCGGCTGTCGCCCTGGAACTCATACTCATAGGCCACACGGACCTGCGGCACGAAGCTGGTGCCCACGCCGCTGATCTGACCGCCGACGGAGCCCAGCAGGCTTTCGGCGTCGTAATCGTCCCAGGTCAGGGCCAGCGGGCCGGCGCCCTTCTCTGAGAAGCCTTCGACCTTGCTCTTGGCGTAGCGCAAACCCACGACCGGACCCATGGCGAAGGAGCCGGCCACCGGCGTGAAGCCGATGGTGGTGCCCAACGCGTAGGTATTGCCCTTGTAATCGCCGCTGGCCTTGGCGAAGGGCGTGAAGCGGGTCGCACGCTCCGACTGATAGTCGTCGAAGCTGTAGGACATGGTCGTGTCCAGCCACAGGTCGTCCGCCGCCGCCGTGATATAGGCGGTCAGGTTATAGGCGGTCGTGTCCAGCTTCGAATAGGCGCCATCCGTCTTGGAATTCAGGTTGCCGTAGGAGAAGGCCAGACCGGCGATGACGTGACGGTCAACCTGATAATCGACGCCGATGCCGGCATTGAAGCCGTCATAATCATAGGCCGACTGCCCACGCACCGCTTCACGGTCGCCATCGACATAGGAGCCGAAGACGAACAGGCCGAAGCGGTCATCCTGACCGGCCTGCGCGCCGATGACATTGACCGAACCCTGGCCGGTGCGCGCACCCGCCATACGGGCCGACACGCCTTCATTGGCCAGATCCAGCAGACGCTGCGAGGTATCGGTGCTGATGGCCAATGCTGCCGGCGCCTCGAAGGTCGCGGACATGGTGCCATAGGCATATTCGGCGATCATCTGATGCGCGGCGGCGGTGGGGTGCAACGCGTCGAAGAACACCGTGCCAGCGGCACCGGCGGCGGTGGCGCAGACACCGGTTGCCACCAGCGACCCGCCCGGCCCGATGGGCGCGAAGCAGGGCGTGCTGACATTCGTGAAGCCATAGGTGGCGGGCGAACTGGCGATACCCTGGAACAGGGTCTGCACATCCACCACCGTCACGGTCGCACCCTGTGCGCGCAGGGCGTTGGCCGAAGCCTTGATGGCCTGGGCATGAAGGTCGGAAACGGTGTTGGCGCTGGCCTTGTCGGCAGCCGACAGGCTGCTGGTCAGCGGGATTGAACCCAGCGGCGGCAGGTTGAACAGCACAAACTGCCGTGCGCCGGCGCTGTACAGACGGCCGGCCTGGGTGGTGATGGCGCCGGTGGTGGCGGCAATGGCGGCCTGGGCGGCGGCGGTCGGGTTCGCCTGCGGCTGCGTCAGGACAGCGATATAGTCATTGCCGCCGATCCAGATGCCGACGCCGCGGCTGGCCGGGATGGAGGTGCCGCCCGCCAGATAGGCGTCAACCTGGGCCGTCAGGTCGATGGGGGTAGCGCGGGTGGCGCGGGCACCGCCATAGGCGCGGCTGCTGACCGTGATGCCGGTCAGCGTGGCCAGATTCTCGGCCCACACGGGGCCGTTGGAGAAGCGGCCATTGACATAGGGCGCGCCGGGACGGCTGGCCGGGTTCAGGTTCTTCAGATTGTCGGTATCGCTCAGGCTGTCGCCAAACACGACCAGCGAGGAGACGCCGATCCCCTGGGCCTTGGCGGCCGGGGCGTCCATAGCGACGGCGGACAGGGACAGGATGGCGGCAAGGGCGGTGCCGCCCAGAAGCTTGTGGCTCATCAAAAGGTTCCTCCCATGGTCGGGCTTTCGTTTCATTGCCCGATTCAGCACGAGAGAGACGGTAGCCAATGCAGACAGGCCACGGAAGGGGGTGACGTTACGTAAAGGGCGGTTCCATATGCATTATTCCGGCGATTGCGGCCCCGATGACACAACCATCCATCTGGACTGCCCCGAAAGATGAAAAAACGGGCGGCCCCAGGGGACCGCCCGCAAAAGGAATAGTGAGAGTGTGCCTCATAAGTCCTGTCAGCGAAGCCTACAGGATGCTGGGACCATCGAAGAAATTGCCGATAGCCTTCAGTGTGAACGGGTCGAAGCTACCCAGTTCCACCAATTCTTCAGTGGCCGAGCTGTAATAGGCGACGGGCGCCACGGAACCCGGACGGTAGGGGGCAAAGTCCCCGACCGCCGCCACGATGATGTCTTCGATCCCGTCGCCGTCGATATCCTGCGTGCCAACGAAGTCCCAGCCGAAATCAAGCTTGAACACCGTCTTGAAGTAGTCGATGCCAGCCATGTAGCTGGTGGCGATATCAAAGGGCGGATGGACCCAGATGCTGAACTCGCGTGAGCTGGCATCGTAGAACAGGATTTCGTCCAGGCTGTCATTGCCCTGGAAATTGCCGACCGCCGCAACCGACACCGTGCCGTCAGAGGTGATGCCGCTGACGAAATAGGCGTCGGACAGGTCGTTCTTTACGTACAGATCGCCCGTGGTCTTGTCCTTGAACAAAACATCGACGCCACCGCGCGCATCCAGATTGCCCAGGGCCACAAACTCCTTGTTGCGGTCCTGGTTGTCCCAGATCACGTAGACATTACCGGTATCGGTATCGACGCCGTAAATCTGCTTGGCGGGTTCGGCATACCGGCCAGCACCGGGATGCGGCTCACCCACGGCGATGCCCTGTTCGGGGCCGGGGATATAGACCTCGTTCCCCGTGGTCATCAGCACGCCACGCAGGTCGACCTTGATGTTGGAGAAATCGATCTTCGTCAGGTCGCTGCCCGGATACGGCTCACCCACGGCGATGGGGCGAGGCGGCATGGGATAGGGCAGGATCGTGAAGATCGGCTCTTCCGCCGGAGCACCAGAGGGCGGCGGCAGTGCGTCGTCGCCATAGGGGAAGGGCAGGATATGCATCTCGTCGTCCGGACCCGGATCGACGCCCAGATTCGGCGTGTCGCTGTAAAGCAGGTATGAGGTGAAGATCACATCGTTGCGGCCATCGCCATTGGCATCGGCAATGCCCAGCAGGTCGGTGATCCGTTCCAGCCCGAACATGCGCGGCATCGGCAGCGGCAGCTCCAGCACATGTTCCACCGGCTTACCGCCGTCCTTCTGCCCGTCGAACCAGGAGAAGGTGCCGTCATCACGCCCGACCACGACATCGGCGACACCGTCGGACGACAGGGTGCCGGCCACAACCGCATTGACGCCATGGGTATCGACACCCGGCAACGGCATCGACATGCCCGTCAGCGAGCGCAGGATCAGCCCCGATTTGTCGAAAGTGAGAATCTGCGAACTCATCGCACGCATGCCTCTGATAAGGACGGCGCGGTCCACAAGGGACCATCAGCCGTCAGATTTGCCAGCCCGGAAAAACAGATAACGCTGATGCTGCTAGGGGTCAATAAGTTGCTTAATTCGAAATGACGAAATACGGCATTACTGTATAATGTCGTCTCGCTACCTCCTTGGAAAATCTCAATTTATCCGGGCATGGGCGTTGGTCGGCATTGACCACCGGTCTGGCTTCCTGGTGGTTGCAACGGTCAATCCGGCGCGACTCGCGCAAAGGGAGACCCGGTGTCCATTGTTTCAATCATTTCCGTTTGGCAAAGAAAAAGCCCCGCCGGTGAAGGCAGGGCTTGATCCAGGGCCGGGGATGAACCGGGCGCTTACACGTTGAAGCGGAAATGGAAGATGTCGCCGTCCTGGACCAGGTATTCCTTGCCTTCCATGCGCATCTTGCCGGCTTCCTTGCATCCGACCTCACCGCCCAGCGTGGTGTAGCTGGTGAAGTCGATGGTCTCGGCCTTGATGAAGCCGCGCTCGAAATCGGTATGGATGACGCCGGCGGCTTCTGGTGCCTTGGCGCCCTTGCGGACGGTCCAGGCGCGAGCTTCCTTGGGGCCGACGGTGAAGAAGGTCAGCAGACCCAGCAGGCTGTAGCCGGCGCGGATCAGACGGTTCAGGCCCGGCTCTTCCAGACCCAGCGAGGACAGGTATTCCAGCTTGTCTTCATCCGGCAGCTGCGACAGCTCCGCCTCGATGGCGGCGGAGATGACGACGCTGGCGGCACCCTGGCGGGCGGCCATCTCTGCAACCTTGGCAGACAGGGCGTTGCCGCTGCCGGCCGATGCTTCCTCGACATTGCAGACATAGAGGACGGGCTTGCCGGTCAGCAGCGCCATCTGCTTGAACGCGTCGCGCTCCTCGTTGGAGACCTCCACCGTGCGCGCGGGCTTGCCATCGCGCAATGCGGCCAGCACGCGCTCCATCAACTCGGACAGGGCCTTTGCGTCCTTGTCGCCGGCCTTGGCCTTCTTCTGCAAAGGCGGCAGGCGCTTTTCCAGGCTGTCCATATCGGCCAGCATCAGCTCCGTCTCCACCGTCTCCGCATCGCGGACCGGCTCGATGGAGCCTTCGACATGGGTGATGTCGCCATCTTCGAAGCAGCGCAGGACATGGACGATGGCGTCCACTTCGCGGATGTTGGCCAGGAACTGGTTGCCCAGACCCTCGCCCTTCGACGCGCCGCGCACCAGACCGGCGATATCCACGAACTCAAGCTGCGTGGCGATGATCTTCTGCGACTTGGCAATCTCGGCCAGCTTGTCCAGGCGCGGATCGGGCACGCCGACGCGGCCCACATTCGGCTCGATCGTGCAGAATGGGTAGTTCGCGGCCTCGGCCGCCGCCGTGCTGGTCAGCGCGTTGAACAGGGTGGACTTGCCGACATTGGGCAGACCGACGATACCGCAGTTGAATCCCATGGGACGATGCTTTGCCGAAAAGATGGAAAGGATTGGCCCGGTTATGGGCGATCCGCGCGCGGAAAGCAAATGACGGGGGTGCAGGGCATCCCCGTCATTTGGCCGGCGACCGCCGGCCCGCGCCCCACGGCGCGTCAAGCCCAAGCCGCCGGATGGCGGCGCCCGGCGCCTGAGGGCGGAATGAAACGGGGGTGCAGGGCATCCCCGTCATTTAGCCGGCGAGCACAGGATGCACTTGTCACGCGCTTGGCTCGCTGCCGCCACGCTACCGCCAAGATTGGGGGCCAAATCGAAGGGGTGAGGGGTTCGCCCTTGCCTTGGCCCCCGGCGGTTTGGCAGTAGAGAAGCCAACCTTACGGGTCCATGCGGTTTTGGGGAAATGATGAACAAGCGCAGCCTGGGTTTGATCTTTCTGATGCTGGTGGTTGCTGGATGCCAGACGAAGCCGCCGCCGGCACCGGCGCCGGTTGCGGAGGCACCGCCGCCGCCGCCGCCCAAGCCGCGCACCATCGTCATGGAGGACAGCGACATTGCCGGCTTCCAGGGCGCGCTGCGGGAACTGGGGGGCAAGCCCATTGATGTTCCGGTCGGCTGGGCCAACCCCATCACTGGCAAGCGCGGTGCCGTGAAGGTGCTGCGCGACGGCTATGACGGGCAGAACCGTCCCTGCCGTGAGTTCCACTCCGTCGTCATCCTGGAGGAGATGTACCAGCATGCGACCGGTTTCCTGTGCCGTCAGCCCGATGGCGTGTGGGAAGTGGTGCAGGCCAGGGACTATCCCCTCTACCGTCACGTCCAGTAAGCGGACGGACGCTTGAATAGGGAAGAAGTACCATGCGCCGTCCGATCCTGATCGCATCCGCCCTGTTGCTGGGAACCGCCCTGGGGGCGGTGTGGTGGCTGGGCGGCGACCGGGAGGAACGGCGCGATCCCGCCGGTATCCTTATCCCTGAAAAAGTGGAAGGACCGGTGGTGGTGGAACAGTCCTTGGCGTCCGGCCCCGGCACCGTCCTGCCCATGGCCGATCCTGATGCCGGTGTGCTGTCGGACAAGGGGTTGAAGGAAATCAACGCCCTGTTCACGGCAACCAGGAGCCGGGCCCTGCTGGTCTGGCACGCGGGCGCCCTGCAGCTGGAGCTTTATGCCCCCGATGTTCAGGCCGGCGACATGCTGGAGGCGTCGGGTCTGATGCCGGCCATCATGGCGCTGCTGACCGGACAGGCGCTGCGCGACGGGGTGCTGCCGGGCCTGGATACGGGCATTGCCACCTGGGTTCCCGAATGGGCCGGCGATGACCGGGGCCGTATCACGGTGCGCCAGCTTCTGGAAGGCACGTCGGGCCTGACGCTGCCGGCGACCGCCCCGGATGGGAATGCCATCGCCTGGACCCTGTCGGCTAAGCTGGACAGCGAGCCGGGCAGCCGTTTCGCCCCCAACCTGTTCGAAGCCCAGGTGCTGGGCCTGGTCCTGTCGCGTGCGGCGGGCGTGCCGGCAGCCGACCTTCTGTCGACCAAGCTGTGGCAGCCCATGGGCGCGCGGCCGGGCAGCCTGACCGCCGGTGGCGGCGATGGGGCCGCTTATCTGCAATGCTGCGTGAAGGCGACGGCGCGTGATTGGCTGCGGCCCGGCCTGCTGCTGCTGGAAGGCGGGATGGTGGGGGGCACGCAATTGG
>JAEMSB010000005.1:0-9138 GCA_016463045.1 Niveispirillum sp. | reverse complement strand
GCCCATCACCCATGCCCGGCATGATGGCTGGCGCGTGCGCCTGGGCTGGCCGTTTGAGCCGGTGAACGGCAATGGCGCCAAGAAGCCGTTCGCCGACGGGGATACGATCTTTTTGTCCGGCGCGGACGGGGCGCGGCTTTACGTATCGAAGGGTCGTGATCTGGTTGTGCTGCGCCTGGGGCCGGCGGTTCCCGACTGGGACGAATCGGCATTGGCCAATCTCGTGTCGCGATCCCTGACCACGCCGCCGGCGGAGTTTCGTTCCAAGAACGGCATGAAGGTGGGACGCGCCCGCGACCTGAATGGTCAGGTGGAGATGCCACCCATCGTCAAGCCGCCGCCCGTGCCGAAGGTTACGGTGGAGCCGCTGGGCCCCCCGCCGGGTGGTGCGTCCAACCCCGTCCCGGCAGCCGATCGCTGACAGGACGGGGATAGGGGCAGCCTGGGAATAAGCTATTGATTACTTGGACGTGAAGGCGCGCAACTGCTTGTTGAATTCTGCCGCCAGCTTCTCCATTCGGGTCGAAGCATCATTGTACTTCTTGGTCCAGTCGCCACCGGCGCGGCCCTTGCCCTCGAATTCCAGGCAGGCGAGATATTCCTGCGTTTCAGCCACATAGGCCTTAACCGCCTGTTGTGCCGCCACCATGTCAGCTTCCGCCGCCGATGCGCCATCCGGCAGGGTGGGTGCATCCTTCAATGTGCATTCGGCATGAGCCGCGCCGACAAACCCGAACGCCGCCACCGCCAGCATGGCCGCAACCATTTTCTTCATCGTGAAAGCCCCTTTTTCATCGCCACTTATCGTTGACACACTTTCGATTAGGCGGGGGACATTCCGTCCCTCCGGCGCCCCTCCCTAGGGCTTCTGATTGCCGAGTTTACCGGCAATTTATTAACCAGTTGTTTGCGACCTCCGCGCCTCCTGCGAATCCACCGCTGGTACAGTAGATACGCCTACATTTTCGTTACAAGCTCGGTTATACCTATGCGAAAGTATGTCGGGTCGGCAAGGGGCATTCCCAGCGGTCGGAAGGTGGAGTGAGTTTTAATAAAAATAGCGCTAATTAACTACTCATTCCATCGCGTGTAATGGTTTGCCGGTCCTTCATGACGGTGATCGGCAGTGTGTCGTCGTAGTTGATGGCACGGTCGTTCGGTTTGGGATGTTTTCGCTTGTACGGAATTTGTGGGCCTGTGCAGTAATCAGGTTACGCGTGCGGAAAAGGACAGGAGAGGTTCAGCGAGATGAGCACTATCAATCGGACCATGCGACCGACCGGCAAGTCTGCGCCGGCCGCCGGCTCTGCCGGGGGACTGGGCGCTCTTTTTGGTAACTGGTCCATCAGCCGGAAGATCACCTTCTCCATCGCTGTGCCGGTTATTATCGGCCTGGGTGCTGTGATCGGGCTCAGCGCGTCGTCGATGAACGATGCAATGCTGGACCTGTCCAAGCGCTCCGAGAGCCAGGTCACGGAGATGATGGCGGCCCAGATGGCCGCTGCCGTTCGCTTCAAGAATTCCGATGCCGTCGCCGACAGCTACGCCGACCTCGCCTCCGCCAAGGGCACCAGCCTGGCGGCCGTGAAGGTGGTGGATGCCGATGGCGAAGTGCTGAACGAGTATCCCACCAAGGACAAGCCGCTGCCGGCTGGCATGACGGGCTTCGATTTCGCCAAGGCGAAGATCGACAAGACCGTCGGCGAAGTGAAGGTACAGGATCTGGGTGATTTCCTGGTGGCTCAGGCGCCCGTCCGCGCCGGTGCCAACCGCGATCAGGTCGGTACGCTGACTGTGGCCTGGAGCCGCGCCAATGTGCAGTCCTCCATCTCCGCCGCCGTCATGGGCAATCTGCTGATCGCCGCCATCGTGCTGGCCGTGCTGATCGGTCTGCTGGTCTTCCTGCTGCATAAGATCGTGGGCGCCCCGCTGAAGGATATGCAGTCCGCCATGTCCAAGCTGGCGGGTGGCGACCTGACGGTGGCCGTGTCCGGTCTGGGCCGCGGCGACGAGATCGGCGCCATGGCGCAGTCGGTGCAGGTCTTCAAGGACAACGCGCTTGAGGTGGAAAACCTGCGCCGTCGCCAGGAAGAGGCAGAGCGTCAGGCCGCCGTCGAGAAGAAGGCGTCCATGGAGAAGCTGGCGTCCGACTTCGAGAATTCGGTGAAGGGCGTCGTGGCAGAGCTGTCGGGTGCTTCCAGCCAGGTGCAGTCCACCGCCGAAGGCCTGTCGGCCTCTGCCGAGGAAAGCCGTGCGCAGACCAGTGCGGTGGCCGCCGCCACGCAGCAGGCCAGCGCCAATGTGCAGTCGGTGGCCAGTGCCACTGAGGAACTGGCCGGCTCGCTGGCTGAGATTTCCAATCAGGTCAATACCTCGGCCCGCATCGCCCGCGATGCCGCCAAGACCGCCGAGAAGACCAACGGCACCGTGCAGTCGCTGGCCCAGCGTGCACAGTCGATCGGTGATGTGGTGAAGCTGATCAGCGACATCGCCAGCCAGACCAACCTGCTGGCCCTGAACGCGACGATTGAGGCGGCACGCGCCGGTGAAGCCGGCAAGGGCTTCGCCGTCGTGGCATCTGAAGTGAAGTCGCTGGCCAATCAGACGGCCAAGGCCACGGAAGAGATTGCCAGCCAGATCACCACCATGCAGGACGCCACCAAGGAGGCCGTCGACGCCATCGTCGTCATCAGCCGTACCATTGCGGAGATCAACGACATCTCCGAAATGGTCGCCGGTGCCGTTGAGGAACAGGACGCCGCCACCAAGGAAATCGCCCGCAATGTGCAGCAGGCTTCGATGGGCACGATGGAAGTGACCCGCAATATCGAAAGCCTGGAGCAGGTGGCCCATCAGACCGGTTCGTCGGCCACCGACATGCTGTCGGCTGCCCGGAACATGGCCCGCCAGTCCGGCGAGCTGGGCAATACCGTCGACCGCTTCCTGGCCCAGGTGCGCAGCGCCTAAAAGACGCCAGCGCAATCAGACCAGTCCTGATTTTTTCCGCAGACCCCCGTCCTTCCGGACGGGGGTTTTGCGTTTTTGCTCTATCCGTAAGGGGGGCTTGTCCGGCTGGTGGAGTCGGTAGTGATTTGTTAATATAAGTTAACACACGCCCCTCCTGGGGCCGTGCCACCATCAATGCCAGGTATCAGATGCGGTCCTGCCGGATCGGATTTTTGCTGCTTTCGATGATCGCCCCCACCATGCCAATGGCGGGGACCGCCCAGACATTGCCGATTGCGGCGCGGGCAGAGGACAGCCCCCTGATCGGCACTGTCCTGCGTACCGTCGCGGCGGAGATTTTGACCGATCAGGTGGTGTTGGCCGGCCTGCGGCAGGCCGCGCGGGAGAATGACGCCTACACCATGGATGCCATCATTCAGCGTGATGTCACATGGCGTTTGCAGGCCAAGCGGGGAACCGGACCGTTGCTGGACACGGTCATGCAGGGGGAGATGTCGCGCCATCTGACCCTGGCGCGTGTGCCACGGCAGGCGGTGCTGGCCGATCTGATGCTGACCGACGACCGAGGCCTGCTGGTGGCGGCAACACGGATTCCCAGCGATTATGATCAGTCGGACGAGGCCAAATATATCGTCCCCACCACCTCCGACCCCGGCATGGTGCATGTGGAGGAGGCGGCCTATGACGAATCGGCGGATGATTATGTCGTGGCGGCCAGCATCCTGCTGATCGATCCGGTCGACGGGCGGACGCTGGGCGTGCTGTGCGCGAATTTCACGCTTGCAGCCCTGGCCCGAGATTGAACAAGGGGCGCCTTGCGGCACCCCTTTCATAAAGATCAGGCCTTGGCCTCGTTCCCGCCATTGCTGGCCGACCAGGCTTCCGGCGCGTGCAGGAACTTCTCGACCTCGCTCAGCGTGTGGCTGTCGAAGTAATTGCCCTCGCGCGCAACGCGCAGAACGTCCCACCAGGTGGCCAGGGCGTGCAGTTTCACGCCCATCTCGGCCATGGTCGTTTCCGACTGCGGGAAGATGCCGTAATGGAAGACGACCCAGATATGCTCGACAATGGCGCCGGCACTACGCAGCGCATTGACGAAATTGATCTTCGATCCGCCCTCGCTGGCCAGATCCTCCACCAGCAGCACGCGCTGGCCTTCCAGCAGCTGACCCTCGATCTGGGCATTGCGGCCGAAACCCTTGGGCTTCTTGCGGACATAGAGCATGGGCAGGTCCATGGCATCCGACACGAAGGCCGCATAGGGGATGCCCGCCGTCTCACCACCCGCCACAGCGTCAAATGCCTCGAACCCGGCCTCACGGCACAGCTGATCCTTGGCCGCATTGATCAGGAAGCGGCGGGCGCGCGGGAAGCTGATCAGCTTACGGCAGTCGATATAGACGGGGCTTGCGCGGCCCGAGGTGAAGATGAAAGGCTTTTCCGCATTGAACAGGACCGACTTGGTCTCAATCAGGATGCGGGCCGTTTGGGTGGCGGCGGTTGCGGCGTCGATCATGGCGTGTTCCTGCGGGTCGGTAAGGATCAGAGGAGGATGATTATACCAAGGGCGTGAGGCTTTACCTCATGCCCTTGGAGGCCGGCGACCGCCGGCCCGGCGCACGTGCGCCGTGAGCCAAGCCGCCAGACGGCGGCGCCCGGCGCCTGAGGGAACGTGCATTAAACAAGTCTCCAGTCCAGGCGTTCGCCCGACCGGAAGGGCAGCACGGCGGCCTTGCCGTCAATATCCAGGATATCGGGAACGGTCAGGCCGCTCTTTTCCAGGATGATGGTATCGTCATTGGGGGGCAGGCCGTAATAGGCAGGGCCGTTCAGGCTGGTAAAGGCTTCCAGCCGGTCCAGCTTGCCCTCCTCATCGAAGACCTGGGTATACAGTTCCACAGCGGTGGCGGCGGTATAGATGCCGGCGCAGCCGCAGGCACTTTCCTTCGCGCCGATCGGGTGCGGTGCGCTGTCAGTGCCGAAGAAGAACCAGGGTTCGCCCGAGGTTGCCGCCTCACGCAGGGCCAGACGGTGCGTCTCGCGCTTGGCGATGGGCAGGCAGTAGAGATGCGGGCGGATGCCGCCGGCAAAGATGCTGGAGCGGTTGATCATCAGGTGATGCGCCGTGATCGTGGCCGCCAGCTTGCCGGTCGGGCCATATTTGCGCACCACGTCCACGCCCTCTGCCGTCGTGATATGTTCCAGCACGATCTTCAGGTCGGGATGGCGCGCGCGAATCTTGGGCAGAACGGTATCGATGAACACGGCCTCGCGGTCGAAGATATCGACCTTCTGATCCGTCACCTCACCATGCACCAGCAGGGGCAGACCAACCTTGGCCATGCGGTCCAGGGCCGGGGCCACCTTGTCCAGATCGGTGACGCCATGGGCGGAATTGGTGGTGGCGTGGGCCGGGTACATCTTCACCGCGGTAAAGATGCCGGCCTTCTTGCCCGCTTCCAGATCGTCCGGGTCGGTGCCGTCGGTCAGATAGGCGGTCATCAGCGGCTGGAACCGGCTGCCGGCGGGCAGGGCGCCCAGGATTTCCGCGCGATAGGTTTCGGCCTGGGCCGCCGTCGTCACGGGGGGCACCAGATTGGGCATCACGATGGCCCGGCCCAGTTGCGCCGCCGAATGCGGCAGTACCGCGCGCAGCATGGCGCCGGTTCGCAGATGCAGGTGCCAGTCGTCCGGGCGGCGGATGGTCAGGCGTTGCGGTTGCTGGGTCATCGCGGTCGGGTCCCCTGGGGCCAAGTGCCCGATGTCTAGGGCCAAAGCCCGCGACACTCAAGCGCCGCTGCGGAAGGCCGGGCTTGCGCACCGCCGGGGGCTGTGTCGGGCGCGTCGCTTCGGCATCATTGACCGCAGGGGTTGAAGGGACATAGGCTTAAGCACACGCCCAACGGGCCATTGCCTCAGGCAGGTGTCGTGACGGGTCATCGTGGCCGCCGCTGGCGGCATCTTCAGGCCGCCCTTGTGGCGTTGCCGCTTCTGCTTCCGGCCCCTGACGCCGGGGCCAGGGCGGCGGACAACCCGGCCTCCCGTGCGGCAACGGTCACCCTGGTCTGCGGCCCGCTGCCCTTCGTGTCGGATGGTGCCAGTTGTGAGCGGGGAATCGGGGCTGAACTGGCGCGTGCCGCCTGTGACCGCGCCCGCCTGACCTGCACCTTTCAGCAGTTCCCCTGGCCCCGCGCCCAGAAAGAGGTGGAGATGCGGCAGGCCGACATCCTGATCGGCCCGTTCCGCACGCTGGAGCGGGAAGCCTGGATGGAGTTCAGCCGCGAACATTTCTATGTCGATCAGATGTGGCTGTTCCGCGCTGTGTCTGACCACGGGCCGATGCCGGGGGCGGATGGCCTGTCGCATATCGGCGTGCCCCTGGGCTGGGCGGTTGGCGGCGATCTGGCAAGCCGGACAGGCGTGACGGTGGAAATTGTGCGTACCGTCGATATCGGGCTGAACCTTATCACGGCCGGGCGGCTGGATGCGGTGGCGGCCCATGCCCGTGCCGTGGCCCGCTATCTGGATGAACATCCGGGCGTACGCTTCCTGCCGGTGGGGCAGCCTTTGTCGGTGCAGCGCTCCTACATGGGTTTTTCCAGGACCTTCGCGGGAAGCCTGGAACGCCGCCTGTTTGAGGCGGCTTACGAGTCGCTGCTGGCGGACAGGCTTTACGCCGACATACTGGCCCGCAACAAGCCGTTCCCGGACATGCGGACAGAAGTGGCCACACGCGGCCATCAGTTCCCCAAAGAGCCATAGCACAAGCCCGTTTGGCACCGTGCTGACCGGCGATATTGGCCCGGCTGATGGCCCTGATCCGCCATAGGATGCCGACGTTTGATCCGCATCGGAAAGGGTTTCAGCGATCATGTCCGGCAAGGAACATCACTATGCCGTCACCGTCACCTGGACCGGCAACCAGGGGACGGGCACCAGCGCCTATCGCGCCTATTCCCGTGACCATCTGATCAGTGCGGGTGAAAAGCCTGCCATCGCCGGTTCGTCCGACCCGTCCTTCCGCGGCGATCCCGACCGCTGGAACCCGGAAGACCTGCTGGTCGCCTCGCTGTCGGCCTGTCACAAGCTCTGGTACCTGGGCCTGTGTGCCGGTGCCGGCGTGGTCGTCACCGATTATGAGGATCGGGCCGAAGGCTGGATGGTGGAGGAAGGCAGCGGGGCCGGGCAGTTCACGCGCGTCCTGCTGCGCCCGCGCGTGACGCTGACGCCGGGATCGGATGTGGAAAAGGCCCGGCACCTGCACCACAAGGCACATGAAATGTGCTTCATCGCCCGGTCGGTGAACTTCCCCGTCGAGGCGGAGCCGGAGATTTTTGTTTAGGCGGAGCCGGAGATTTTTGTTTAGGCGGAGCCGGAGATTTTTGTTTAGGCGGAGCCGGAGATGGTCGCCGCTTAAGGCCCCTCAAACACCCTGTCATGGCGGAGGCTGGGCACCATGCGCCTTGCCTCTGCCACCTTGGACAGGTCCAGATCGGCGGTGATCACGCCCGGCGCTTCACCGGCATCGGCCAGCACCTCGCCCCAGGGGCTGATGATGACGGAATGGCCATAGGTGCCGCGCCCGCCATCATGGGTGCCGGTCTGGGCCGGGGCGAGGATAAAACATCCCGTCTCAATGGCCCGCGCCCGCAGCAGCACATGCCAGTGCGCCCGACCCGTGGGCACCGTAAAGGCGGCGGGCACGGTAATGATCGACGCACCCGCCTTGGCCAGGGCGCGGTAAAGATAGGCAAAGCGCACATCATAGCAGATGGACAGGCCCAGCCCGCCCCAGGGCGTGTCGGCCACCACCGCCTGCTCTCCGGGCCGGTAGGTGGCGCTTTCGCGGTAGGATTCGCCGCCGGCCAGATCCACATCGAACATATGGATCTTGTCATACCGCGCCATGATCTCACCCTGCGGGCTGATCACGAAGGCGCGATTGGCAACGCGCCCGTCGGGCAGCAGACAGCCCAGCGTGCCGGTCATGATCCAGGTGCCGGTTTCCCGTGCCAGATCGCGGAAGAAGGGGACGCCGGGATGACTCTCCTCCGGCTTGACGCGGGACAGGATGTTCTCGCGCCCCTGCACCATCAGGGACACATTCTCCGGCAGGCAGATCAGCCTTGCCCCCTCCGCTGCGGCCTGACGCACGAAGATGCCCGCCTGTTCCAGGTTGGGCATGATCTCTGGCCCCGCGGAGACCTGAACCAGGGCAACGCGGACGGTGGCGGGGGCGGCGCTGTCGCTCATCTGTCAGGCCCCGATACCCAGCAGCGGGTTCAACTTGCCGGCCTTGTCCAGGGCGTGGGTGTCGTCGCAGCCGCCGATATGCTGTCCGTCGATGAAGACCTGCGGCACGCTGGTGCGGCCGCCGGCCCGGTCGATCATTTCCGGTCGGCGGGCGGGTTCGGCCATGATGTCGATCTCTTCATAGGCCACACCCTTACTGTCCAGCAGTCGCTTGGCGCGGGTGCAGTAGCCACACCAGGGGCTGGTATAGATCTCGACCTTGGGCGCGGACATGGGTGAACACTTCCTGCATGGATGATGGTTTGGTTTCATCAATATGACGCGGCTTTGGCGGATGGCAAAGGGCGGGCTGCCGCAATCCCTCCATGCAGGGCTGCCTCAGCTTCCCTCATCGCCTAAGGTGACAGGCCGCACCACGCGCGCCAGGGTCACGACATCGACAGCCCTGGCCCCGGCGCGGCGCAGGACCTTGGCGCATTCACCCACCGTCGCCCCCGTCGTGAACACGTCATCGACCAGCAGCACGCGCGCACCCTTCACCGCCTCCCGGCACCGGGGATTGACCATGAAGGCCCCCTCCACATTACGGGCACGACCCTTGGCGGACAGCCCGCCCTGGCTGGGTGTGGCGCGGCGGCGGATCAGAAGGTCGGGCATGGCTACCCGCCCCGTCATCCGTCCCAGCTTGAGTGCCAGCAGGGCCGATTGGTTGTACCGCCGTTTCAACAGCCGCCAGCGGTGCAACGGCACCGGCGCAATGATCCCGTCAGCCTCCGTCAGCAGACCGGCGCCTGCCCGCGCCAGCCACTGTGCGAAGGCCGGGGCGCAATCGGTCCTGTCGCCATGCTTGAAGCCCAGCACCAGCGACCGGCTGGCATCATCATAGGCAAAGACGGAACGGCAGCGGTCGAACAAGGG
>JAEMSB010000738.1 GCA_016463045.1 Niveispirillum sp. | reverse complement strand
CCGTAGGTCAGGTCGAGGCATAAGCCTCGCCCTGACAGAAAAGGCTTTCAATCCTTGTCTGTCAGGGCTCGCGTTCCGCTCGACCTGACCTACGGTGACGCCGTTGCGGGGATGGAATGACAGAAAAAGGGCCGCCCGGTTGAGGGGCGGCCCGAAGTGGGGTGACAAGAAGAGAGAGAACCGTCGCCGTCCCCACCCGTGCCGGCGGGGACGAAACGGGTCCGCCAGCCTCACTTGGCCGGACAGACGGCGTTGCCCGGATCGGCGTCCAGCTTCAGGTCGGTGACCGTCAGGCCCAGCCGACCCTCGGTGCTGATCACCACGGGTGCTTCGATGGCCGCCATCCGCGCCCCGGCGGCGGCAAAACATTTCAGGGAAATCTTGGTGGTCTGGAAGGTGCCCGGCTTGGCATCGGTCAGGATCTTGGTCAGGTCCAGATCGGCGCGGCAGTCGGGGCCGCATATCATGGAAACGAGAGCCTTGCCCGTCGGGGCCTGATCGACGCGGTAGCGCAGCGACAGGGTGACATCGCCGTTCGACTGCCGCGACAGGTCAACCGCACGGCCGGAGATGATGAAGGCACCGCGGCCCGTGCCGTTCCAGGTTAGCTGCTTGGCATCTTCCTGGGCGGCCACGTCCACCGATTTCAGATCCACGACCTTGGCCGGACTGGTGCCGGTGGTGGTGGTGACACGCAGGTCGCCCACCTGATCGGCGATGGCCAGCGACCAGGGGGCGGGTGCACCACCCCGGCGGAAGAACACGCCGGTGGAGGAGCCGGAGCCGGCGGGCACGCCGCTATTCTCCGACAGCGGGGCCAGATCGCCCTTGTCCTTGTAGGTCAGGCCGTAGCCATAGGCGAATTGCGGATCGTAATTGGCATCGCCACGGTTCAGCGGCGTCTGCACGGCGGTCTTGGGCCAGGAGAAGGACAGCTTGCCGTTGAAGTCATACTTCACCTTGCCGTCCGCACCCTTGAACAGCACGTCGGCGACGCCATTGCCCTCGGTCCCCGGCAGCCAGGCAGCGACGAACGCGTCAGACGCATTGATCTCCGGGTTCACCCACATGGGGCGGCCCGACAGGAAGACGGCGACGGTAGGAATGCCCTGGGCCTTCAGCTTCTTCAGCAGGGCCAGATCGGCCTTGTCGCCCGGCTGATATTCCAAGGTCTCAACATCGCCCTGGAATTCGGCATAGGGTTCCTCCCCGAACACCACGATGGCGACATCGGGCTTGTCCTTGAAGGCGCCGGCCTTGTCATAGGCGACGGACCCGCCGGCGGCGGCGACCGTTTCCTTGATGCCGTCCAGGATGCTGGTGGCGCCGGGGAATTCGTCGTTACGGTTGCCCGTGCCCTGCCAGGAAATGGTCCAGCCGCCTGCCTGCTTGCCGATATTGTCAGCACCGTCGCCGGCGACCAGAACCTTGGCCTTCGGCGACAGCGGCAGGACGCCGCCCTGATTCTTCAGCAGCACCAGGGATTTGCGCACCGCCTCCCGCCCGACGGCGCGGTTTTCCGGGCTGCCCAGGGTAGAGATGGCAGGAACGTCCTTGCGATCCTTCGGCGCCGGCTTGTCAAACAGGCCGGCATGGAACTTCACGCGCAGGATGCGGCGCACGGCATCATCCAGGCGGGCCATGGGGATGGTCCCGTCCTTCACCTGCGCCAGCGTGTTCTTGTAGAGCAGTTCCCAGCTGTCGGACGCCATGTACATGTCCAGCCCCGCGATCAGCGACGTCGGGCAATTATACTTGGTGCAGCCCGGCACCTGATCATGGGCGTTCCAGTCGCCCACGATGAAGCCGTTGAAGCCCATGCGGCCCTTCAGCACATCGGTCATCAGCTGCTTGTTGCCGTGATGCTTAACGCCCTGCCAGGAGCTGAACGAGGTCATGATGGTCAGCACGCCGGCATCAATGGCGGGCGGGTATCCGGCATTGTGCAGGCGGACCAGTTCTTCCTCGGTGATCTTGGC